>NZ_JBEHFR010000008.1:0-80314 GCF_040225635.1 Corynebacterium sp. KPL2830
AAGTGAAATAATCCTAATACCAGCACGCCAGACCGGCTAAACATATAACTTCACCAACACATCCTGTCGTTTAGGCCGCGCGTGGGGCGGTTCTTTTTCGCTTCCGGTGAGCGCGAAGGGCGGGTTGGTGCTCAGCCGGATACCGTACCTTCCCTTGGCGCTCACAGGGAGCTGCTTGCCGATGCCCCGCAGCCTCGCCGGTGAGCGCGAAGGGCGGGCGGCTAGAAGGTGGTTGGCCGGAAGGCGAGAGGAGCAGAGGCGAGTGCTCGAAGGGTGGGTCCCGAAGGGCGGGCGGCCGGGAAGGAGGGTAGCAGTATTAGAGCTTGGAGCCGGAGCGCTGCCAGTCCTGTTCGATGACTGCTTTACCTGTGGTCTCGACATCCATGCCGGAGCAGCCGCCGTCGAAATAGACGCGGGAGGCCATGGCGATGAGGCCGCCGTCAACGAAGACCTCCACCGTGGAGCCGTCTTGGATGATGGTGAGGGTGTCGGAGTCGCCATCGGCAAGCGTGGCGGTGGCGGGAGCGGAATCAGCGAAGAAGTGGTCGAAGGCCTTGTTCATGGAACGATCGAGGCTGATTTCCTCGCCGGAGTGGCAGATGGTGGCGGCGGGGTCACCGTTGCCATCGCGAAGGGTGATGGTGACGCTGGAGCCGGTGGGAACCTCCATGACGCCGGTCCAGGAGCGCGCGTAATCAGACAGCTTGACCGCCTCGGGCAGTCCGGTGGCCGGTGCCTGGTACAAGACGCCGCCCTCGAGCGTGACTTGCCGCGGCAGGGAGAGGGCATTCGACCAGCCCTCGGCATCCCAGGAGGCGTGCTGGGTGGCGTCGTCGCCGCGGCCGTTGCCGTTGAGCAGGCCGAGGATGACGGCGCGCTCGTAGCGGCTTTCTTCAGGAATCGTGCCTGCGGTGGCATTGGTATTGCGCGGGCGGGAGAAATCGTGGCCGAAGTCCACGCGGCGGAAACCGGAAACCACGGTGAAGGTGGTGTCTTCCAGCTGGCCCACGAGGTAGCCGGAGACGTCGCGGCCGTCGCGCTCGAGGGTGACGAAGAGGACGTCGTAGATTTCTTCGTCGATTTCATCGCGCAGGCGCACGATGCGCGGGGAGACCACCGGGGGGATGGGGGAATCGGCGGGCACTTCGCCGTCGAGGAAGCCCGGGTCACCTTCGAAGGTAAGGCCGCCGCGCAGGGACCATGAGATGCCGTCGTGGCTTTCTAGGAGAACCGGCTGCGGGGTTTCGGTACGGCCGGATAGCGCCAGCATGAGCCAGCCCTTGTGGCCGTCTTCGCGGTCATCGGTGGCCCAATCGGGCACGACAGAAGGTGAGCGGAACCGGGTGTGGTCGGTGGTATTGCCGGCCACCTCGCCGAAGCGGACGACGTTGGGGTCGAGAGCCGAGGAATCATCGGACACCTCGCAGACGTCGTCGATGCCGGAAAAGCGCGCGAGGCGAATGGAGGTGCCGGTCGCGGTCACGGAGGTGAAATACAGGTTGGTAGCGTCCTCACCTTGGGCCACGGACCCCGCGCGAAGAGCGAGCTCGCCGCCGACGGGGGCGAGGACGTCATCGCAGTCCAGCCAGTTAAACGGCGCTTCCTCCGAATAGGTGTGTCCCCAGCGGGCGGGGGCATCGGGAGTGGGGCGATATTGGTAGAACATGTGCCACGTATCGCCATCGCGAAGGACGCCGGCGGGCGCGTCTAGGATGCCGGCATCGGGGATGAAGTGGAGTTCGGGGCGGTGAGTCGTCACGGCATTCCTCTCTTAAATCAGGTGCGGGTTACAAGCTTGGGTTGGGGTGGCAGCCACGCCGGGGAGGAAACTCGTTGACCTGCCACGCGGTAGTTTCGCCGCCGTGCGCGGGCGGGGACTTTATGGGGCAGTGTCCGGCTGTCATGTACACCCAGAGTACGGATATCTTTTAGCGCGTGCAGGGCCCTCGCTTGCCGATGCCCCCCTTTTTAAAGCTTCGTTACCAATGTCAGCCCCGAACCCAGTGGGAGCCGGGTTACGGTGGAGCCTTCGAGCTCGCGGAGGTACTCATCGGCCTCGCGCGCGGCGGCGGTATCGCGGTCGGTGCGGGAGGTGTCGGCGACGGTGCCATCGAGAAGCGCATTGGCAAGCACGAGCGTGCCGTGCTGGTGCAGCAGGGGCCAGGCTGCCTTGATGAGGGCGGGGAGGTCGAGGGCGGCGACGTCCGCGTAAATGACCTGGTAGGCCTCGGTGGCCAGGCGCCCGAGCACGTCGAGGGGGCGCGAGGGGAGGAAGCGGCCGCGGGTGGAAGCGTAGCCGGCCTCGCGGAAGGCGGCCTTGGCGCTGCGCTGGTGCTCGGCCTCAGGGTCGATGCAGGTGAGGATGCCGTTGTCTGGCATGCCCGCGAACAGGTAGAGACCGACGACGGAGGCGGCGGGGGTAATCGCCACGGCCTGGGGGCGGTCTACCACACCGGAGGAGGTTGCCGTCAGCGTGGTGAGAAGCTGGCCGGTGGATTCATCCGGGACGGGCAGGCCGTATTCCTCGGCGTGGTCGCGGGCGCCGCGGAGAGCCGCCGAAGGCTCACTGGTGGAATCGATATAGGAGCGCAGTGCGTCATATGCGGTAGTAGTCACGATTAAGACAATAGGTAAAGTTGCGCGAAAGGGTGGCAAAAACGCGCGCAGCCAGCGAAATTGTGATCTGTGGGAAGTATGTGACGGACTCACAGGATATTATCAGCGCAGTGGCTGGAGTTTCCGCGCTGAGTGTAGAAAAATGACACCCATGACAGAAACGAAGCGCGATGCCGAGTCCGTTGCCTCCACCGATGCGAACGTGGAGTTGACCGGTACCGCGGCGTTCGATGCTGGGGAAGCCACGATGCCTTCGTGGGCCGAATTGGTGGCAGAGCACGCTGATGGCGTGTACCGCCTAGCCTACCGTTTATCCGGTGACCAGCAGGATGCCGAGGATCTCACCCAAGAGACCTTCATGCGTGTCTTCCGCTCCTTGGATAAATATCAACCGGGTACCTTTGGCGGCTGGCTGCACCGCATCACCACGAACCTCTTTTTGGATATGGTGCGTCACCGTTCCAAGATCCGCATGGAGTCCCTGCCTGAGGATTATGAGCGCGTTCCGGGTACGGATATGACCCCGGAGCAGGCCTATTCCGTGGCCAACCTGGATCCCGTGCTGCAGTCCGCGCTGGATAGCCTGGCGCCGGATTTCCGCGTCGCCGTGGTTCTGTGTGATGTCGAAGGCATGAGCTATGACGAAATTGCCGAAACCCTCGGCGTGAAGATGGGTACGGTGCGCTCGCGCATCCACCGCGGCCGCTCCCAACTGCGCGCGGCGCTAGAAAAAGAGGCACAGACCAATGCGGAAGCGCGCATCTTGTTGCGCACGCGCTAGAATCGAATCGTTAGCTCCCCTGCCGCGCGGCAGGGGGGGATTAAGTGTGATTAATCCGGCTGTGGCATGAACGTGAGGAGGGCGTCGATGGACTCACTGCGCGGACGCCGCACCCTCTCCAGGCTCAGCGTGCGGGGCGACTTTACCCCCGCGCAGGCAAAGGCTCGGGATAAGGCAAAGGCGCGGGCGCGGCGCAGCGATTCCATCGGCCACCTCGGCCCAGAGGCCGTCGTCGCCTTCGTAGATGGGGAGATGGAGCCCAAAGCCATGCACCGCGTGCGCATCCATCTAGTCCACTGCGCGGAGTGCCGCGCCGACGTGCACCACCAGCGCCATGCCTCCGAGTGGGTGCGTCACTGCAGCGATGATTCCGCGGTGAAGGCCCCACAGTCCTTATTGGCCAAGCTGGCGGGAATGGCTACGGAAGGCGTGGCCCCGGGGCCCGATGCGTCGACCCCGGCGCACCGGCCGGAGCAGGATTTCCTGGATAAAGTCGAGACGGTGGTACGCGCGATTAAACACAATCAGCGCGGACAGAACTAAACGGAGGGCGAGGATTTAACCGTGTTTTCTTCGATTGGCTGGCCCGAGATTATTGTCATTGTCCTCCTCGGCATCGTCATCATCGGCCCAGAGCGCATGCCCGAGGTCATTAAGGACGTGCGCGCGGCCATCTATGCCGCCCGCAAGGCCATCAATAATGCGAAGGCCGAGCTCAACGGCGAGATGGGGTCCATCTCTGCGGAATTCGATGATATTCGCGGCCCGCTCAATCAGGCGGCGCAGTGGACGCGGCTGGGCCCAAAGGGCGCTATTACCAAGGCGCTTTTCGATGGCGATGATTCTGCCTGGGACGACTTCAATCCCAAGAAGATGGCGGAAGACATTAAAACCGGAACCGCGCCGAAAGAACCCGAGCAGCGCGCGCAGGACAACAATGGCCCCGCCCGGCCTAGCTTTAACTATGCCGAGGTATATGGCGATACCACCGAGACCACCCAGCAGCCGGCGCAGCAGCCACCACAGCAACAACAAAAGCCGCAGCGCGGTGGGGAAGATTCCACCGGCAGCGGCTCTGAGTGGAGCGACGTTACTTAATACGACGCGCTTTTAGTTCACGCCCAAGTTGAGGCTCTTGCCCACGAGGGAATCGGAGCGAATGGCGAGCTTATCAGCAACCGCCCTGATTTCCTTCGCGGCAGGGGAGTCGGGAGCCTCGAGCACGATGGGCGTGCCGGCATCGCTATTCGAGCGCAGGGACGGATCCAGCGGCACGGAGGCCAGCAGCGGCACCTCGTGGCCAAGAATGACACCGAGGCGGTCTGCGACGATCTGGCCGCCGCCTTCACCGAAGACGTCCATGGTGGAGCCATCCGGCATGACCATGGCGCTCATGTTCTCAATCACGCCGGCCACGCGCTGGCGCGTTTGCTGGGAGATGGAACCGGCGCGCTCGGCCACCTCGGCCGCAGCGGCCTGCGGCGTGGTGACGATGAGCAGCTCCGCATTCGGGATGAGCTGCGCAACGGACAGCGCTACATCGCCGGTGCCCGGTGGCAGGTCCAGGAGGAGAACATCGAGATCGCCCCAGAATACGTCTGCCAAGAACTGCTGCAGCGCGCGGTGGAGCATGGGCCCGCGCCAGACGACGGGCGCGTTACCCTCCACAAACTGCCCAATCGAGATGTGCTTAATGCCGTGGGAGATGGGCGGCAGCAGCATTTCATCATCAAGCACGGTGGGGCCGTCGGTTGAGCCGAGCAGGTTGGGTACGGAGTGGCCATAGATATCGGCATCGACAATGCCTACCTTCAGGCCCTTATCCACAAGCGCTGCGGCAAGGTTGACGGTCATCGAGGACTTGCCGACGCCACCCTTACCCGACGCCACCGCAAATACGCGGGTCGTCGAATCGGGCTTCGCAAAGGGAATCTCGGGCTCGGCCTGGCCGCCGCGCAGCTTCTGCTTCAGCTCGCGGCGTTGTTCATCGCTCATCGCGTCCATGGTCACGGTGACCTTGCCAACGCCGTCGATATCCTCGACCGCGGCGCGGGTATTGGTCTCGATGGTGGACTTCATGGGGCAGCCCGCGATGGTCAGATAAATGCCAACGGTGACATCGTTTCCTTCGATATCGACCGATTTCACCATATTCAGTTCGGTGATGGGGCGGCCGATTTCTGGGTCTTGTACGTGGGAAAGTGCCTCGCGTACGGCTGATTCGGTAATAGAGCTAGACATAACTCTTGCCATCTTAGTCACGGCGCTACCTTAGGTAAACACGCCTGCACGGTAGACTCGATGAGACGTTTGAATCCATCCGTTTGTATCGGTGACCTAGAAGAATAAAAGGAGCACACTCAGTGAAGCGCAGCCCCGCCCGTCGATTTGCCCGCGCTACTGTTACCGCGGTGGTAGGCGCTGCGCTGCTTGTCGGCTGCTCAGACAAGGTTGACACTAGCCCCGCTGCGGCAAAGTCCGAACCGGAACAGGTGCAGATCGTCGTTGACCCTGCAGAAACCGATCAGCTCATCTTAGGCGAGGTATTCCGGCAGTCGCTCTTGGAGGAAGGGCGTACCGCCGAGCTGAAGGAAGAAGAAACCTTCAAAACACATGGCGACAAAGGCAGTTCCCTGAACCCGGAGGGCAACTTTTACGTCGGCTGCACCGGCAGCTTTTTAAGCCACTTTAATCCCGGTGAGGCGCGCGATATCTCGGCGGAATATAAAAAGGCAGAAGAAGACAGTGAGCCGGGCGGGGAAGACTTCCTAGCCCGCACCCATATTGCACTCATGTCCACCTTGCCCACCCAACTTGCCACCGTCGAGCCCTCCGGTGCTCACGGTTGTGAGGAGGCGCAACCAGAGTTGCCAGAAAACTTCGTAGTCATCTATAACGACAGCCTCTTTGACCGCGAAGAAGAAAAATCCGTCGCCGCGGTCACCAAATTCATCACGCAAAAAGACATCTCTGACATGGTAGAGGCGTTAGAGGATGGCGAAGAGCTGAAGAAGGTCGTCCATGAATGGATGGAAGCCTCCGGACTGGACATTGTCAATGAAGAAAGCGATTCAGGCTCCTCCGGCGGCTCCGATCTGAGTAGTTCTTAAGTAATCTCTGCGCTCCGTGCTACCTACCTCCCGCCCTTTGCGCTCACCGGCAGGCGCGCATTAGCGTGCGTTGGTCCTCTTCGTGATCGCGAAGGGTGGGGTGGGCGAACTGGCGAATCCGCTCGTCGAACTATTACTGCGATACCTGCACCGCACCCTTGGCGCTCACGGGCAGTGCTTGCCGATGCCCCAACCGCCTCGCCGGTGAGCGCGAAGGGCGGGTAGGCGGCTTGCGGGAAGTGAAGCTCGGGAGGCGAAGGCAGCGAGGCGAGGGAAGAAACGCGAGGCGAAGGCAACAGCGCCCATGCAATAGCAGTAAGCATGAAAATGCCCCAGTGAGGAAACAACCTCACTGGGGCATTCAGCGCTGTAATGCGCTAGGTGCTGCTTCGGCGATTAAAAGCGATTAAACGTCGAAAGCCTCTTCAAGCAGGTTCTTCTGCTCAATTTGGTGCACCTTGGCGTTACCCGTAGCCGTAGAGGACTGGGCGCGGCGGGAGACGCGGACCATTTCCGGCATATCCGGAATGAGGTCGCGCAGGTGCTCGTTGTAGAACGGCCATGGGCCCTGGTTGGCGGGCTCGTCCTGCACGAACCGGACCTGGGTGGCATTCGGGTACATCTTGAATGCCTCGCTCAGGCGGTTGAACGGAATCGGGTGGAGCATTTCCACGCGGACGATGGCGATATCATCGCGGCCGTCGGCCTCGCGCTTCTTCTCCAAGTCCCAGTAGAGCTTGCCGGAGACCAGCATGATGGTCTTGACCTTGTCCGTGTCGCCGACCTTCTTGTTATTGACGTCCACGTAGTGGGGGTCATTGATAACGGAACGGAACTTCTTGACCTCGGTGAACTCCTCAACGGAGGAGGTGGCGGCCTTGTTGCGCAGCATGGACTTCGGGGTGAAGACGACCAGCGGGCGCTTCATCTCGCCCAAAGCCTGGCGGCGCAGCAAGTGGAAGTGGTTAGCCGGGGTGGACGGCTGGGCCACGGTCATGGAACCTTCCGCACACAGCTGCAGGTAGCGCTCGATGCGGGCGGAGGAGTGGTCCGGGCCCTGGCCCTCGTAGCCGTGCGGCAAGAGGAGAACCAGGCTGGACAACTGGCCCCACTTGGCCTCACCGGAAGAAAGGTACTCATCGATGATGGTCTGGGCGCCGTTGGCAAAGTCACCGAACTGAGCCTCCCACGCTACGAGGGCGTCCGGGTTACCCACGGTGTAGCCGTATTCAAAGCCCATGCCGGCGAACTCGGTCAGCGCGGAGTTGTAAACCATGAACTTACCGCCGTTGTCCTTAGACACGGCCAAGGAGTTGAGCGGGTTGTACTCGTTGCTATTGCGGGGATCGAAGGTCACGGCGTGGCGCTGGGTGAAGGTACCGCGGCGGGAATCCTCACCAGCCAGGCGCACGACCTTGCCCTGGTTAGCCAGGGAGCCGAAGGCGAGCAGCTCGCCCCAGCCCCAGTCGATGCCGCCTTCGCGGACGGACTTCGCACGGTCCTTGGCCACCTTCGCTACGCGCTTGTGGTACTCGAAGTCCTCGGGTGGGTTGCCGTAGGCATCGCCAAGCTCGACCATCTCTTCAGCGGTGATGGAGGTATCCAGGCCGTGGGTGAGCTCCTGCGAGGAGGTAATACCGGTCTGTTCCTTCGGGCCGGCCTTTTCGGCTTCCTTGTGCTCGGTGAACACGGATTCCATCTGGTCGTGGAAGTCGCGTGCGGCTGCCTCAGCGTCCTCGGCGGAAAGATCGCCACGGCCGATGAGCTCGTTGGTGTAGCGCTCGCGCACCGGCTCGTGGTTCTCAATGACCGAGTACAGCTGCGGCTGGGTCATGGATGGGTCATCGGCCTCGTTGTGGCCACGCAGACGGTAGACCACGAGGTCGATGAAGACGTCCTTGCCAAATTGGCGGCGGTATTCTGCGGCCATCTGGCCTACCCAGACAACGGCCTCTGGGTCATCGCCATTGACGTGGAAGACCGGGCAGTCAAAGCCCTTGGCCAGGTCGGTGACGTAGTGGGTGGAGCGGCCGGAATCCGGGGTGGTGGTAAAGCCCACCTGGTTGTTGACCACGATGTGGACGGTACCGCCGTTGGTAAAGCCGCGCAGCTGGGACAGGTTGATGGTCTCCTGTACGACGCCGAGGCCGGTGAAGGATGCATCGCCGTGGAGCATGACGGGAACGACGGAGTAGCCGTCCTTGCCCTTGTCCAAGATGTCCTGCTTGGCGCGGGCGATGCCCTCCATGACTGGGTCGACGGCCTCAAGGTGGGACGGGTTGGCGGCAAGGGTGACCTTGATTTCGCCATCGCCGAACATCTGCAGGTGCTCGCCCTCGGAGCCCAAGTGGTACTTCACGTCACCAGAGCCGCCGAGCTGGCCGCCCTTGTAGTTGCCGTCGAACTCGCCGAAGATATCTGCCAGCGGCTTGCCCACGATATTGAACAGCACGTTCAGACGGCCGCGGTGCGGCATGCCCATGACGACCTCGTCGAGGCCCTGGCCCGCAGCGGTGTCGATGATGGAATCCAGCAGCGGGATGAGGGTCTCGGCGCCCTCGAGGGAGAAGCGCTTCTGGCCCACGTATTTGGTCTGCAGGAAGTTTTCGAATGCCTCGGCGGCGTTGACCTTCTGCAGGATGTACTTCTGCTCGGCATTGGTCGGCTTAGGCATGCCGGCCTCGAGGCGATCCTGCATCCAGCTGCGCTCGTCGCGGTCCAGGATGTGGGTGTATTCGGAGCCGACCTTCAGGGTATAGGCGGCGCGCAGGCGGGAAAGTACCTCGCGCAAGGTCATCTGTTCCTTGCCGCCAAAGCCACCGACGTTGAAGACGCGGTCCAGATCCCAGATGGTCAGGCCGTGCGTAGCGATGTCGAGGTCGCGGTGATCCGGGCTAGGCAGGCCGGGCTGGGACCAGCCGAGCGGGTTGACATCGGCAAGCAAGTGCCCGCGGGAGCGGTAGGACTCGATGAGCTGCATGACGCGGGTGTTCTTGTCCACGCCAGAGTTGGGGATGTCCTGTGCCCAGCGGAAGGGCTCATAAGGAACGCCCATGGACTCGAAGAGCTCGTCCCAGAAGGCATCATCTACAATGAGCTGGCCGATGGTGCGCAGGAACTCGCCGGACTCTGCACCCTGGATGACGCGGTGGTCATAGGTGGAGGTCAGCGTGACCAAGCGGCCGACGCCTAGGTCAGCCAGGCGGTCAGCAGAGGCGCCGGCGAATTCTGCCGGGTAGTCCATGGAACCAACGCCGATAATGGAGCCTGCGCCCTTGGTCAGGCGGGCAATGGAGTGGCGGGTGCCGATGCCGCCCGGGTTGGTCAGGTTAATGGTGACCCCGGAGAAGTCATCCATGGTGAGCTTATTCTTACGGGAACGGGTAACGATGTCCTCGTAAGCCTCAATGAACTCGGCGAAGGACTTGGTCTCGCACTCCTTGATGGCGGCGACCACGAGGGCGCGGGAGCCATCCTTCTGCGGGAGGTCAATGGCAAGGCCCAAGTTGATGTGCTCAGGCTGGACGACGAAGGGCTTGCCGTCCTTTTCCTCGTAGCGCACGTTCATTCCAGGATGCAGCTGCACGGCCTTGACCATGGCGTAGCCAATAATGTGGGTAAAGGAGATCTTGCCACCGCGGGTGCGCTTCAGGTGGTCATTGATCATGGAGCGGTTTTCCCACATGAGCTTGACCGGCATGTCGCGCACGGTGGTAGCGGTAGGAATCTCGAGGGATTCTTCCATGTTCTTAGCAATCGCCTTGAACATGCCCTTGAGCTGGCGCTCGTCGCCGCCCTTATAATCTTCTAGGTTATCCAGCGGAGACTGCGCATTCTTGCCTGCAGAATGCTTTGCCTTCGCGGACTTGTCATTGGCCTTAGATACGGACTCTTTCACGTTGGTATCGCGGGCCTCTTGCTTGCGGGCGGTGGTAGTGCCTTCGGTCTTCTTGGCCGAGGACGTGGACTCTGCCTTTGCCTTCTTTGGCTGTGGCTTAGATGCTTTAGAAGGAGACTCAGCTTCTGGCTGCGCCTTGGGCGCGCCGTTTGCTTCGAAATAGTCGCGCCACTCCTTGTCTACGGAGCTAGGATCCTTGGAGTACTGCTGGAACTGCTCGTCTATCAGCCACGCATTCGGGCCGAAGATGCTCGATGTGCTCACGGCAGGTTTTCGCCTCATTTCTCTGCTTTAAAATGGTCGTTTATTCGACTTTAGTTCGGACTTTGTGCGAGTGCATATCTCACCCGCCAAAGTGTCTGCCTATATGATACGGGCCAATCCCTTACCTTCACTATGTTAGGGGTAGCGAATTCGCTCTAAACGATCATCGAATCCCCGCCTTTGTGTGGGAAAGAGGGGAGAGCTGCTGGCGAGCGTGTTCGATGACCTGATTGGCCAGCTTGCGGTTGGCCTTCGTGCCAATGACTGCCCCAATGCCCATGGGCATGAGTTTTCCCACCCAGGCCCACTTCATGCGCTTGGTGATTTGTTTGGTAAATACCTTGGTCAGGCGTCCATTGATGCCAGATAGCGTGGGCCCGGAAAAGCGGGAGAGGGAGGCCACGGAACGCGCCCCCGTGACCGTGCCGAGGTCTCCAACGAAAGTATCGACCACCGCAGAGCCCTTCGAGCCTGTCAATACCACCAGCACCAGGGCGCGGCGGCGCTCGGGCGAGGAGATGTCATCGCCTCGCAGGTACGCGGACGCCAGGATGTACCACGCGGCGGCTTCAAGGAAGACTACGGATTCAGCACCGATGGTGGCAGCACCCGTAAAGAGCCCGATGCCCGGCACGGATGCGGAGGCGCCGGCGGCCGCGCCCGTGCCGGTAGTGATATTGATGAAGTGTTTGTTAATAAAGCCCTGCAACTCTTGGTCAGTGGCATCCGGGTGGTGCTTCTTTAGGTTCTTGACGTATTTGGAAATAACACCAGATTGCACGGATACCGCGCGGTCCAGGGAGCTCAGCAGCGCCCTAGTAAACCGTCCGCTGTGCTCCGGATCGATGTCATATGTGTCAGTAGCTGCTTTATCCGGGGTGGATTTTTTAAAAATGGACATGCCTTCTCCCACACCAATCCTTAGTTTGTTGGGGCAGTGGTATTAATGGAATTTTTACCTAGCATAGCCCTGACCTTGAAATAAGGGGGCGCGCATGTGCGATTCGGATCGCCACCGGCGTGCAACCTACCTAAGGTAGGGAGTATGCCTTACCCGCAGGAAAATCAACGTGACACTGGGGACTTTTATTCCGAAGAGTCCACCGCTGCCGCGCGCTTGCGGGCCATGCGCGCACACGAGCGCGCCCGTCAGGCCCACGAGCGGGCACAGAACGCCTACGCGGATGAGGTCACCGTGCGCACGACCTCCGGCTGGGTGCGCGGGGTCATCGAAGAAGACCTGCGAGTAGATCACCCCATTAGCGCCGGGCCAGTGCGCACATGGCGCGGTATTCCCTTCGGCGCCTCCACGGCCGGCGACAACCGCTTCCGCGCCCCACGCCCGGCACCGCGTTGGGAGGGCGTGCGCGATTGCAGCCAATTCGGGCCAATTGCCCCACAACCCACGTACTCCTGGACCGACCGCATCGTCGGCTCCGAGGACTGCCTGTACCTCGACATCGTGCGCCCCCGCACGGAGGAAAAGCTGCCCGTCGTGGTGTACCTGCACGGCGGCAGCTTCATCATGGGCTCGTCCCACATGCTCATGCTGCGCGGGTTTGAGCTCGCCACCCGCATGAACGTGGTCTACGTATCTATCAACTTCCGCCTCAACGCCCTGGGGTATCTGGACCTGCGCAGCCTCGGCGGTGAGTGCAGCGCTAACCCCGCCGTGGCGGATCAGATTCTGGCCCTTAACTGGGTTCGCGACAATATCCCTGCCTTTGGCGGCGACCCAGACTCGGTCACCCTCATGGGCGAATCCGCCGGCGGCGCCGCGGTGCTGGCACTGATGACCAGCCCGCCCGCCGAAGGGCTCTTCCACCGCGCCATTGCCCAGTCCCCACCCATCGCGCTGGTGCATTCCCGCGCCCAATCCACCTTGTGGGCCCGCGAACTTGCGCGCCGGGTGGGCCTGCCGCGCCGGGTGAGCGTGGACGATCTGCGCCAGGAGAACTGCGCGGATGTGGTGCGCTCCGGTCAATCCATGATGTGGCGCGCCGGCGAGCTACTGCACCTAAACTCCTGCTATGCGCCCACGGTGGACGGCGAGCTTTTGCCCGAGCACCCCATTACCGCCTTCGAGCAGGGCCATCAGCACAAAATCCCGCTGCTGATAGGCACGAATTCGGATGAAGCCAGCTTTGGCAAGTTCCTCTTTCAGCGCCCTAGCGCCCGGGAGCGCGCTGCGTTGCGGCTCTTGGCCTCCTACGATCCCCATCACGCCCCTGAGGTCGTTGCCGCCTATCGCGGCGCGGTCCGCAGGGAGGATTTTGCGCACTTGCTTGCCGATGCCCTCTTCTGGGCACCTTCCACCCGCATCGCCAGCGCCCACTCTGAAGTGGCCGATACGTGGATGTACCGCTTCGATTTCGCCTCCGCCGTCCTGAAGTGGCTGGGACTAGGCGCCATGCACTCGATGGAATTGGGCAATGTCTTTGGTGATCCCCAATCCTCGCGCGCCTCCTTGTTGACCGGATGGGGCTCGCGCGCTGAGATGGAGGAATTGACCTCCACCATGCAGGATCAGTGGGCCGCATTCATCCACGGCGGCAGCCCCAAGAAGCAGTGGCCGCGCTATGAGGGTGGCGAACGCGCGACCATGATTTTTGATGAACAAGCATATATCGTGCACGCCCCCAATGACGGGCGCCGCAAGGCGTGGGAGGATTACAACATGGTGGAGTGGGGAAGTGGGCGCCCAGAGCTGGTGCGATCCCTTGGTTTCCAACCACACCGGCGGGATTAGCGGTAGACTCCACAGTGACCGCGGGCGGCGTCTTGCCCACCGCGGGGACCTCTGCTTCCGAAGGATGGATTTTTAAACCACCATGAGCTTTTTCGAAGATATCGCTTCCGCATTGGACGCCGAGGGCATTGAGTCCCGCGTCAACGAAGACGTCATGTTCGTTCCAATCACCTCTGATTTGGAAATCCAGTTTGTTGAAATCGATCCTCTCTTGCCGGCGGCCAACGTGTACATCGCTGCCGCGGATGTGGATGAAGACGATGAAGAATTCGAGGCCGTCCTGGTCTCTGTTGCCTTTTCCGTCGACGACGCCGTAGAGGCCGTTTCCCGCCACATCGCCACCGACCAGGTTGTCACCGTCTTGCGGGACCTCTTGGAAGGCACCGATGAGCGCATCGCGGAATTGGAGTTTGACCAGGATGAACTCAACCCGCATCTGGTGGTCGCGGAAGTAGGCAATGATTCTGAGCTGCGCGTATTGGTAGAAACCATCGACGGCGTGCCCTCTGCCATCGTGCGTTTCTTGGCCTTCGACTTCGATGAAGAAGACATTGAAGAGCTCGAGGATGAGGCCGTCACGGAGATGTGGCAAGTGGACGAGGAAGGCGAGGACCTCGATGAAAACGAGCGCCTTGCCCTCTTTGACAACACTGATTCTGATGACATCCCCATCGTGGAAGTCCCCGCTGAGGCCCTGGAACTGGGCACCTACACCGATTTCGACCGCCTCTTTGACGTGCTCGGATTGGTCTCGGAACAGGCTCTGGACTGGGAGGCCCAGCTCGTCAACTTTGATGAGGATGACTTTGAGGAACCAGACGTCTACGACATTTTCTGCGAAGATGCCGATGATGACGATGACGAGGACCTTGAATTCTTCGACACCTTCACCGAAGATGACGACGCTGACGCTGACAACGAGGGCGACAACAACTAACCCCTAGGCCGCTTGCTGGAATCCCGCAAAAAGAGATTCCGGCGAGCGTACGGGCTTAAAGGCGCTATCCACGAGCCATACGTAGGTGGCATTTGGCCCGCGGGAGATTTCGTGGACGGCGCCAGCTAATTCTGCGGGGACAAGCGTGCGCACCCACCCTTCCGCCGTGGCGGGATCGACTACCTGCCCAAAGTTATCGGTGATGCGAATGGTGATGAGGTAGGCGGGGATGCGGCTTTCGCCGAACCCGCGGATCCGTGCCTTTACTCGTGCTCCCACGCGGTGGCGTGTAATGCTCATGCTGTAGTCCGCACCGCCTGGCGTGGGTGGCAGTTGCTTTATGGGCGGGCGCCACGTCGGGGTGGGACGAGCCAAGGACCGCGGGTGGTGCATGATGGCGGAAATTGAGCTGACGGTCTCATAGTGGTGATAGGCCAAGTCGGCGGCGATTTCCGTCGCCGTGGCGCTGGGTTGACTGGGTACTGTGTGCGAAAAGTTCTTATTTACGTTGTGCATGGCACTCACTCTAAACCGCAAGGCCGACACGAGTTCGAACAATACAAACACATGTTCGAACGAGTAGCCTAAATAGCTTTCAGACCTTCAAAGGCATAAGGTTGCACGTGCTATGAAGAGTGCTAATGCCGAACCGGCGCCCTACGAAAAGCCCAAGGTGCCGCGGGAAATCTGGGTAATGGTAACGGCGGCGTTCATTATCGCCTTAGGTTATGGCCTTATTGCACCGCTTTTGCCGCAGTTCGTGGTCAGCTTCGATGTTTCGATGGCCGCCGCCGGCCTGGTGGTCTCCATCTTCGCCGCCTCCCGGCTGATCTTCGCGCCCGTGTCTGGTTCGTTGGTAGACCGCGTCGGCTCGCGCCGCGTCTACCTGGTGGGGCTGATGACCGTGGCCGTCACCACGGGCTTGGTAGCCATTGCCCAAGAGTATTGGCACATTGTGGTGTTGCGCGCATTGGCGGGGCTGGGCTCAACCATGTTTACCGTCTCCGCGATGGGCCTTATCGTGCGCCTGTCTCCGCCGTCTATTCGCGGTAAATGTTCTGCCACCTACGCCACGGCATTCCTGCTGGGCAATGTCGCCGGCCCAGTGCTCGGCGCCAGCCTGTCCTTCCTGGGCTTTCGCTGGCCATTTTTCATCTACGGCATCGGCGTGATGCTCGCTGCTTTCGTTGTCTGGTGGCAGATGCCGCGGGTCAACCACTCCCAAACCACCACCTCGGAACTGCCGCCCATGCGCCTGCAGGAGGCCTGGGGTGATACCGCATTCCGTGCGGTGCTGACCTCCAACTTCGCCCACGGGTGGATCAATATGGGCGTGCGCGTATCCGTCCTGCCACTTTTCGCCGCTGCCATTTTTCACAATGGCGCCGCAGCCTCGGGCTTGGCTCTCGCGGCCTTCGCCGCAGGCAATGCGATCATCCTCCAGTTCTCCGGCCGGTGGTCCGATCTCCATGGCCGCAAGCCGCTGATCTTGATTGGCTTGGTCGGCTCCGCCATCTTCATGGTGCTCATGGGTCTGGCCACCAGCGTGTGGTTCCTCTTGCTCGTATCCGCCCTTGCGGGTGCAGCATCGGGCCTAATCAATCCTTCCCAGACCGCCGCGGTGGCAGACATCGTGGGCAACGAGCGTTCCGGCGGCAAGGTATTGTCCGCCTTCCAGATGGCAGGAGACTTCGGCCAGATCGTGGGCCCCATGCTCATCGGGCTGCTTGCCGATGTCTATGGCTTCCCCACAGCCTTCACCGTCTGCGGCGCCATTGCCATTTTCGGCATCATTGCCTGGCTCTTCGGGCGCGAGCCCCGCCAGCAGTCCACGGTGGAAGTAGAGCGGATGCCGAAAAAATAGTTAACGGCAACCACTCAGTGCCGACGCATCCCGCTCCACGAGGTCGAGAGCTTAAGGGTGATAGGCGCGTACCTTGAAGACTACGAGCAGCAGGGCTAGAAGAGCCCTGCGACCTGGGAAACACACAGGTAAACAAAGGCCGCGGAAATGATGCCCATCAGGGTATTGACAAACCAGCCATTGCGCCATTCTTTCGGGGTGTGCTTGGTATTAAGCAGCACCAAGAGAGTAAGTCCCAGGAAGGGCATGAAGAATGCGCCCAAGACGCCGTAGCCAATGATCAACCCGGTGGGCTTGCCCAGCAGCAGGAGCAGCATCGGTGGGAAGGTCAACCAGATGAGGTATGCGCGGTAGTACTTACCGCCCGTGCTGGTGCTGGGGTGGCCTTGTGGGAGGTTCTTCAGGTGGCCAACGTAGTCCGCGAACATGAGGGACACACCGTTCCACACGCCCAAGCAGGAAGAGAATGCGGCTGAGAAGAATCCGACGATGAACCACTTAGAAATAAAGGTTCCGTAGCGAGCCTCCAGCACGTCCGCCATGTCTACCAAGCCCTGGTCGTTATCGGAGACAGCGACATTGGCGTTGTACAAAAGCTCGGCACCAAGGACTAACGTAGCGAGCACGAAGATACCGGTGACGGCATAAGCCACCGAGTTATCCATGCGCATGACCTTCATCCACTTGGGTGTGAACCATTTCTTTTCTCGCAGCCAATAGCCGTAGGCAGCAAGGGTAATGGTGCCGCCGACACCGCCGGCGATGGAGAGCACGTAGACGAAAGACCCATCTGGGATGGTGGGGACAAGGCCGCGCAGAATCTCTGGCAAATTAGGCGCGGTAATCGCGGCGATGCCCACCACAGTGACGAACATGATGCCAACTAAGATGGCGGCAAGCTTTTCAAAGAGCTGGTATTGACCCAACCACGTAAGCGCAAAGCACAACACGCCGGTCAAGATGGCCCACATGGTCAAGCTGGTACCGGGGAAGAGTGCGCTTAACGCCAAGCCGGTGCCGGACATGGCGGCTGCGCCATAGACCAATCCCCAGATGACGATGTAGGGCGCGAAGTACCACGAGGTCCAGCGCCCTAGTTCCCGCCAGCCGTGGAACATGGTGTTTCCGGTGGCCAAGCTATAGCGGCCGACGCCTTCCACCAGCACGATTTTCATAATCGTACCGACGATGACGGCCCACAACAGTGCGTAGCCGTAGCGCTGGCCGGCAATCATGGTTGCCACCAAGTCGGCGGCACCGACGCCGGTGGCTGCGGCGACCAAACCCGGACCTACGAGGGTCCATTTCACCTTTGCTTGTGGCTCAGAGTTGTGTGTCTGTTGGCCTTCGGCGGATGTTGCGCCGGTGTGGTTTTCTGATTGGCTCATGACACTTCCTTAAGTGGCTGTGGTGTGAATCACTTAAGGGAAATGTATCACTCTTAACTAGTAAAGTGCAGCCCAAATATTCAACCATGCGTGCTAAGCGACGGTCCGACCAGCAGCGTACAGAGCCTTTGGCATGGTTCTTTGCAGCTTCCATTGGAACTGAATGGGCTTTTCACCGTGGTGGGAAACATAATCCACAGCACCCAAAAATGTATAGGCGCTCGCGGTGCCCACAGAGTTCTTCTTAGTAAAGCGAGAGGCGATAAGAATCTTCCCACCGAGCTCATCATGCTGAATATATCGGCGTGCTGCCTTCGATTTTAGAGTTGTTGTCGATTGCGATTCCCAGTGGAGGAGATCCGGTGAAATCGGGTAGTCCCGGTAATTCGTGGTGGCGCTCACTTGATCGTCCTTTTGGAAGGTCACCAGGAACAAGTCCATGTTCATCTCGGGGAAGTATTTCACTCCCTCGCGCGGAAGGTTGACCAGTTTTTCTAAGTCGCCAGTTTGCAAGGCGCCGACTAACTCTGCCAGAGAGTAATCGGCGTGAGTTTCCAGAACGGTATCGTCGCTTGGCTGCGGGATAATGCGCGAAGCATCGTTTTGTAGCCGCATTACCTGTTCAAGTTCCCAAATAACTCGCGGGTGCTCTCGCAATATTCCCAGCGCTTGGTCAAAAGAAGACGGGCTGGGTGCATTGGAATTAGCCCAAAAGCCCAAGACCAGCATTCGTGCAAAGGCTTGATCAGTGGGCGACATATCGCCGAATTGCGAAGTGGAGGATTTTAGGATTCGAAGATAAGCCTCAATGCGTGTCGCATCATTGACGTGGAGGAAAACTTTAATCCGGTTGAGTAAGAAGCTTTCCATCTCATCGTCACGTGGCTCGAGGAGGCCTTCCTCGCGCAGGAGGCGGGTCCAGGAGTATTTGTTGGGGCGATAAATATCCTCCAATTCGAGGTTTGCCTCGTCGAGGAATTCTTTGAGATCGGTGGTTCTTATTTCCGCCACCAGCGCACGCACTTTCCGCAAGTTGCTCCGTGCCGTCTTCTTTACGTTGCTGAGTACCTGTTCCGTCGTCGACTCATCGAATTGGATGTGCGTTCCCGGCGGCGTGGTGGGAAAGCCCTGCTCTATCTCGGTGAGTAGGCGTTTTCCGCGTTTTCTCGTTAACGCATTGAATTTACGCTCAAAATCGTATTCAACATGCTGTTGGCCAATGAAATCGAATACGGTACAAGAATCCTTTCCGGGGGCAAGGCGAAGACCGCGGCCAAGTTGCTGTAGGAAGATAACCGGGCTTTGGGTCGGCCGGAGCAAGAGCAGTGTATTGACCGCTGGGATGTCGACGCCCTCATTGAAAATATCAACAGAAAAGAGAGCCTTGATGGCGCCGGTTTCTAGCTGTTGAATGGCTTCAGCGCGTTCAGAAGAAGTTAATTTGCTCGTCACGGCCTGGGCTGGAATCCCAAATTGCTGAAATTGTTGGGCCATATGCTCTGCGTGGGCAATGGAGACGCAAAAGCCGATCGCTTTCATTTCAGAAAGATCGAAAATCCGTTTATCCAGTTCATTTAGAATAAAGCGAGTCCGTTTTTCGCCAGACTTGATATAAAACTCTGACAACTCGTTGGTGTTGTAATCTTTCTTGCCCCTGTTCCACGTAAGTGAAGAAAGATCCGTACCGTCTGCAATTCCGTAATAATGCATGGGAACCAAAAGTTGCAGGCGCAAAGCATCCCAGAGGCGTAGTTCATGGGCAATGCGGTAGTCAAAGTACTGTTGGACATTTTTGCCATCGCCGCGCTCAGGTGTTGCGGTCAGCCCAAGTAATTCGTCTGGTTCAAAATGGCTAAGAAGCGCGTTATATGTTGGAGCTTCTGCATGGTGGAATTCGTCGATGACCACGACATCGAATTGATCCGGCGCGAGCTTTTCTAAGCGAGCGGAATTGATCGACTGAACGCTTGCAAATACGAAGTCCCAGCGCCGGGGCTCGGTGCCATCGACAAGCAACTCGCCAAAGTTGGCATCCTTGAGCACCTCGCGGTACGTACGCCGCGCTTGGTGAAGAATTTCTTTGCGGTGTGCGACGAAGAGCAAACGTGGGCGACGCTTCCACTGCCGGCAAAGATTGAGGTAATCCAGGGCAGCTACGACGGTCTTGCCGGTGCCTGTCGCCGCAACGAGTAGGTTTTTGTGGCGATCCTTTACCTCGCGTTCGGACCGCAGCGCCTCGAGCATCTCTTCTTGATAAGGATAGGGAGTAACTTCTAGGCCAGAAAGCTCTAATTGGCGCAAAGCTTGTGGGGACTCCGTGCCTTTTGCAATGCGCAGGGATTCCTGCAGGCGATCCATATCCCTAGCGGGGTCAAAAGTCTTGAAGTGGCTATCGTGCCAGTAGCTGTCGAAAGTCTTTATGAATTTTTCGATGACCTCAGGCGTCGCCGTAGCAGAGCCGCGCACGTTCCATTCCCAGCCATCGATAAGAGCAGACCTCGAAAGGTTCGAGCTTCCAATAAAAGCGGTGTCGAAGCCAGAATTCCGTCGGAAGAGCCATGCTTTGGCGTGCAGGCGCGTGGATTTATGCTCATAGCAAATCTTCACATCGGCGCGATATTTTTCTACCAGACGTTTAAGAGCCGCCGCATCGGAAGCCCCACAGTAAGTAGAGGTCAATAGGCGGAATGGAATCTGGTTGTCGCGCAGGAACTGCAATTGCTGGTCAAGGACACTGATTCCGGAGCTTTTGATGAAGGCACACAATAAGTCGACGGAATCGGCTGTCTTTATCTCCCGCTCAACCTCGCTGGTCAGGCTGGCCTCGCCCTGGGCATTAGTAAAAAGCGCGCTCTTAGTCAGCGATACATCCGGAAGCAGCGGAGGCTCGGCTAAAGAAGTGTTGTAGACGGCGTAGAGGAGTTGCTCGGTATCAATATTTTCGTCCTCGCCAAGCATTCCAGCGATTGTATTGATAAGGGCTACTCGGTCTGCTGAGGATTTGAGCCCCATGAGGCGTTGCTCTAGTAAATCGCCGATGTGCTGAGACATGGCCGAGGTATAGCGCCCGCGAGCGCTATCATCTGTGCCGTTTCCTACCCCGAATCCCGCCGATGGGTGTCGGCTTTGCGTTTCCTCCATACGCTCACGAATGCGCGAGGTCACCGGGGTTTCGTAAACGCCGAAGGGGAGCGAGGAATCCAAGGAATGGCTCATAGCTACAAGATTCTAAGGGCAAAGTTTTTCCACGGCTGGAATATCCGCTGGCGCCCAGGTCAGCTCCATTGCTTCTGCGGGGGTAACCCACCTGGTTGCGTCATGATCGCTCAGGCGAAGCTCGCCGCCGATGAGCGTGCAATAAAAGGTGGTTAGTTCGATGGTGGCAAAGTCGTACTCGTAGATGGTCGTCGTGAGTTTGCTGCCTACGCGGGCAGTAAGGTTGAGTTCCTCGCGAATTTCGCGGGCTAAAGCCTTTTCGGGTGATTCTCCCGGTTCGATTTTTCCGCCCGGAAATTCCCAATGTCCTTCTAGGGGTTTTCCGGGTTTCTTGCGGCAGGCGAGGAAGCGATCGCCATCGT
Source organism: Corynebacterium sp. KPL2830 (assembly GCF_040225635.1). Taxonomy (NCBI): domain Bacteria; kingdom Bacillati; phylum Actinomycetota; class Actinomycetes; order Mycobacteriales; family Corynebacteriaceae; genus Corynebacterium; species Corynebacterium sp. KPL2830. The sequence goes on from NZ_JBEHFR010000008.1 coordinate 21,186, forward strand.
GAAAGACGGCGCCGACGACGCGGATGGGGTTAGACATAGTCCCATTGTGCCTTGAGCTAAGAAACGCTAGACAACAACATGTTATTTAGATAACATAATCGCAATGTTCGCGTCAGGCTGTCGCGCGGGCTTGATCATCATGCAAGCTTGAGGGGCGGTCTATCGTGACTTCTACTGATTCAGTTAATTCCTCCATCCAGAGCCATGACGGGGAAGTCCCGCGGCCTGGGGGACGGTGGAGACTCTTTGTTTATAGCGCCATTGGCGCGTTCGTGTTCTTCTTTCCTGTGACGTATAAGGAAAAGAACTCCATTCCTTTGGACCACATGGTCACCATCGTGCGCGATAGCATTCCGGCGGTGGTGCCGTGGCTTATTTTTGCGCTCGCCGTGTATGGAACGGTGCGCAGCTTTAGCACTGGGGCGTTTAAGCAAAGTGCGCTGCAGGCGGTCTTTGCGGTCCTCAATATCGCAGGCGCGGTCATTTCCTTCCTCATGGTCATTGACGCGCTGCCGTGGGTATTGGGCGATGAGGACTTGGTTCCCTTCTTGTGGAACTCCATTGCTACGCCGGTGGGGCTTATCGTGCCCATCGGCGGTACCTTCCTGGCATTTCTTATTGGGTTTGGTCTCTTGGAATTTGTTGGGGTGCTGATGCAGCCCATCATGCGCCCGCTGTGGAAGACGCCGGGGCGCTCCGCTATCGATGCGGTGGCATCCTTCGTGGGGTCGTATTCGCTGGGCATCTTGGTCACGGACCGCGTCTATCAAAAGGGCGGTTATACCGGTAGGGAGGCTGCCGTTATTGCCACGGGGTTTTCCACGGTATCGGCGGCGTTTATGGTCATCGTGGCCAAGCAGCTGGATTTGATGAATATCTGGGGCACCTACTTTGCCGTCACGCTGCTGGTGACGTTCCTGGTTACGGCCATTACCGTGCGCATCCCGCCGCTGCGGACGATCCCGGATGAATACTGCGCGGGTGTAGAGCCAGACCCAGAAAAGCCGGTGGAGGGATCGCGCTTTAAGAATGCGTGGCGCGAGGCGATGCTGGCTTTGCAGCGCGCGCCGTCGCTGCCACAAGCCATTTGGGATAACCTGCGCGATGGCGTGCGGATGGCCGCGGCCATCGTGCCGTCCATTATGTCGGTGGGCCTTATTGGCTTGCTGCTTGCGCGGTTTACCCCGATCTTTGAATGGATCGGGTACCTGTTTTATCCCTTTGCCTGGATAGTGCAGCTGCCGGAGCCGGCACTCGGCGGCAAGGCCGCGGCGATGGGCATTGCGGAGATGTTCCTGCCGGCTACCGCGGTGACAGGCAGTGATTCCATGGTGCTGAAATTCGTCATCGGGGTCGTGGCGGTCTCTGCCATTATCTTCTTCTCCGCTTTGGTGCCGTGCATTTTGGCCACCAAGATCCCGGTGAAGCTATCCCACCTGGTCATCATCTGGTTTGAGCGCGTAGCCCTCACCATCGTGATTGCGACCCCGATTGCGCACCTGCTGTTTTGAGGTTTATTGCCCGCTTACCGCAGTGAGGTGAGCATTAACGATGTCATCGATAAGCCGCGCCGCTGCCTTGGCGGTGCGGTTGTCTATGTCAAAGGTGGGGTTGAGCTCGACGACATCGACAAGCGCGAGCTTGCCCGTCGCGGCGATGGCGACCGCCAAGGCGCGGATGCGCTCGTAGGCAACGCCGAGGCTGGCCGGGGCGGATACACCCGGCGCGGTGGAGGCGGGAAGCACGTCCAAGTCGATGGAGAGGTGGACCTTGTCCGCGGCGGTGGTGGCCTGGGTGGCGAGCGCGCCGCATTCTGCCGGGGTGAGGTTCACCAGCTCCTCATCCAAGGTGTAGTTAACGCCGAGCTTATCGGCATCGTTGAAGAGCACCGCGGTGTTATTGGGGCGGGAAATACCGAAGACGGTGTAGTCAAAGTCATCGGTGAGCTGGGAAATCTGGGTAAAGGGCGTGCCGGAGGTGGCGTGGTCCGCGTGGCGGAGATCGAAGTGGGCATCCAGGTTGATGATGGGGGTGGCACCGCGCGCGCGGAATAGGCCGCGGTGGGAGCCGAAGGCGGTTTCGTGCCCGCCGCCCAAGATGATCGGCAGGGTAGCGCTGCGGACGAGTTCTTCGACCTTGTCAGATAGCGCCTCGTGTGCGCCGTCGAGATCGTCGCCTTGGGTGGTGATGGTTCCGGCATCGGCAAGCGCATGGCCGTGGTGGACCGCGAGGGAGCCAAGGGCTGTGCGCAGGGCGGCGGGGCCGGCGGCGGCACCTTGGCGGCCGCCGTTGCGTAGCACGCCCTCATCGGAGGCAAAGCCCAACAGGGTTACGGGCGCGGATTCGGCTTGGTTGATAACACTATGCCAGCGCGCGTGCTCGGGGCCGGGGCCATCGGAGCGGCCGGACCACTTGGGGGCGGGAGTAAAAAGTGGGGCTGATTCGGTATTCATAGTGCCGATGGTAGAAGCGTGCGGTGAATTTGTCTGGCAGTAGCGGAATATAATTGGGCGCTGTGAGTGCTAACCGAGTCCCCGCCGCGCGCCATGCCCTGGACATCCTCAAGCTGCTATCGACTATCGATGTCCCGATTTCCGCCGCCCGCATCCAAGGCGAGCTCGGTCTGCCGCGCTCGACCACGTACCACCTGCTCGCGGAGATGGTCGATGCCGGCTTCGTTGCCCACCTGCCCGAGCACAAGACCTACGGCTTGGGCCTGGCCGCGTATTCGATGGCCTCTGCCTATGTAACCCAGCAGCCGCTGGTGCGCATGGCCACGCGTGATCTGGAGGAATGCGCGCGGTTGGTAGGTGGATCTGGGCACCTTTCGCGCATGGCAGGCTCGGAGATTTTATACCTGCAGGAGGTCCGCGCGCCGGGTGCGACCTCCTTGGTCACGGAGGTGGGGGTGCGCCTGCAGGCGCATAAGACTGCCTCGGGCAGGGTGATGCTGGCGCACCTGCCGGAATGGGAGGTCAAGGCCGCCTTCGATACTGCGGGCGGGGAAAATTTTGGTTTCCTTAAAAAGCAGCTGGACCGGGCCCTTGCGCGCGGATGGGACCAAGAGGTGGAAGAAATCTCGCGGGGGCAGGCCTCGGTGGCAGTGCCCATCCTGGACCACCTGGAGCGGCCTGCTGCGGCCATTGCGGTGACCTATCCCGTGTCCACGCCGGCAGATAGGGTAGAGGCGCTCATTGCGGCGCTGCGCCAGGGCGCGGAGAAAGTTGCGGGGAAAATGTATCGCCAGCGTGAAAAGTGAGGTACCATGCGGGCTAGCGCGTTAGGCTGTGACGTGAGCTATATTTTGCTGCCCTAAAGACACTAGGAGTCATCATGCCTAATGCATACCCATCCACCGTTACCGTCGGCGTCGGAGCGCTGACCATTGAGGAAGTCGTGGCGGTTGCCCGCTACGGCGCCACGGTAGAAATCTCCGCCGAGGCCTTGGACGAGGTTGCCTCCACGCGCGACCGGGTCGAAGAACTGGCCCAGGACCCCACGCCGGTCTATGGCATTTCCACCGGCTTTGGCGCGCTTGCCCGCCGCCACATTCCAGAAGAGATGCGCGCGCAGCTGCAGCTATCCCTGGTGCGCTCCCACGCGGCCGGCACCGGCCCTGAGGTGGAAGAAGAAGTCATCCGCGCGCTCATGCTGCTGCGCCTATCCACCCTGTGCACCGGCCGTACCGGCGTGCGCCCCGTGGTGGTAGAAACCTACGCCAAGGCCCTTAACGCCGGCATCGTGCCGGTGGTGCGCGAATACGGTTCGCTGGGTTGCTCCGGCGACTTGGCCCCGCTGGCCCACTGCGCCCTAGCGCTCTTGGGCGAGGGCGAGGTGCGCGTGGGCGGCGAGCTCAAGGACGCCGGCGAGGCCTTTGCCGCCGCCGGCATCGAGCCGCTGGAGCTGCGCGAGAAGGAGGGCCTTGCCCTTATCAATGGCACCGATGGCATGCTGGGCCAGCTCTGCCTGGCCATTACTGACCTGCGCGCGGCCGCCAAGACCGCCGATATCGCCACCGCGATGACGGTAGAAGGCCTGCTGGGCACCCTCGTTGTCTTCGCCGATGACCTCCAGCAGCTGCGCCCGCACCCGGGCCAGGCCGATTCTGCTGCCAATATCCGCCAGGTGGCCGACGGCTCCGAGATCCTCGCCGCAGCGCTGGAGGAGTTCAAGAAGAACCAGGTCCAGGACGCCTACTCCGTGCGCTGCGCGCCGCAGGTAGCCGGCGGTTTCCGCGATACCTTGGCGCATACCGCGCAGGTGGCAGAGCGCGAGCTCGCCGCCGCCGTGGATAACCCAGTGGTGGCCAAGGACGGCCGCGTGGTTTCTAACGGCAACTTCCACGGCGCCCCGGTGGCCTATGCGCTCGACTTCCTCTCCATCGTCACCGCGGACCTGGCGTCCATTTCTGAGCGCCGCACCGACCGCTTCCTGGATCCGGCCCGCAACCGCGGCTTGAACGCCTTTCTTGCCGATGACCCCGGTGTCGACTCCGGCCACATGATTGCCCAATACGCCCAGGCTGGCATCGTCAGCGAATTAAAGCGCCTGGCCACCCCGGCCTCGGCCGATTCCATTCCTTCCTCTGCCATGCAGGAAGACCACGTATCCATGGGGTGGTCCGCCGCCCGCAAGCTGCGCAAGGCAGTCGATGGCCTCCAGCGCGTGCTTGCCGTGGAGATCCTCACCGCGGCGCGCGCCATCGACATGCGCGAGGGAACGCCCGCTGGCGGCACCGGCGCGGTCATTGCCGCCCTGCGCGAGACCGTTCCTGGTCCCGGCACCGACCGCTACCTATCGCCGGAAATCGAGGAGACCGTGCGCCTGGTCAAGTCTGGCGCGCTGATCGATGCCGTCGAGGCTGCCACCGGAAAGCTGCGTGGTTAATATGGCTTCCTTAAAGTGGAACCCGCAGTCCGAGCCGAACCCGTTGCCGTATTCGCCGTTTAAGTCCAGCACGGTGCCGCGCCCCATTGGGTGGTTGTCCAGTGTTGATAGCGAGGGTCGAGAAAATATCGCCCCGTATAGCCAGTGGCAAAACCTCACTTTTGACCCACCCATGGTGATGTTTTCTGCCAACCAATACCCGGATGGTCGGCGCAAGGACACTGTGCTCAATGCGGAAGAAACCGGCTGGTTTGTGTGGAATATGGCAACCTATGACCTGCGTGAAGAGGTTAATAAGTCCGCGCAGGTGCTCGAGCACGGCGATAGCGAATGGGAGCGCTTGAATGTCACCAAGGAATACGCGGAGAACTACCGCATACCCATGGTGAAAGAATCCCCAGTGAAGTTTGAGTGCGAATATAAGACCACGCTGCGCCTGCCGGGAAATTCCAAGGTCGGCACAATAGACCTCGTGGTTGCGGATGTTAAGACCATCCACATCGATGAATCCGTTGTTGATGAGGATGGCAAGCTCGATATCGTCCGGATTAAACCCATTGCACGCATGGGCTATTTCGACTACACGGTGGTTACCGAAAAGTTTGAGATGCGCGTTCCCGGATCGGACGACGCCGCCCGCGCCGGGCTAGAGGGCTCTGCCTAACGCCTCGGCCATTGCCACCTGGCCCGCGTGGGTGGGGTGCATGGGGAAGGAATCGGTATCCTGCCCTGTAAAGTCCACCCACGGTTCATCCGAGCAGGCGGAGTGCTGCGAGGCATCGTCAGGCAGCACGTAGGTGGCGCCGTTGCGCTCGGCGGCCTCGCGCACCGTTTGGTTGATGCGCTGGATGGTATCTGCCAACCACTCCCGGTCTGTGGCCGGGATTTTTTCTATGAAGGGGCAGGTCTCGCCGGGGTTGATGAGGGGGATATAGCCGGTGGCAATGACCTTTGCCTCGGGCGAGCGGTGGGCGATTTCCCCGTAGACCTTGTCCAGGCGTTGGGGCAGATCGTGTAGCTCCAGTTCTATCTGCGGGCCCGATTCGTTTTGGCATATATCGTCCGTTGCGCATTGGGTCAGGCGCACAAAGCTGGCATCGTTGCCGCCGATGCTCAAGGAGACAAGGGACGTATCCGGGGCAAGCGCGTCCACCTGGGCGGGGTGCTCGCCCGCGGAGGATAAAACATCCAGCGTGCTCGCGCCCTGGCAGGCGACGTTGCGGAAAGAGCTCGTGGTGATCTCTTGCGCGGCGAGTTCTGGATAGGAATCTTGTGCGCGTGCGCAGGAATCGGGCGGATCGAGCGGGAGCGTCGTCGAGCCCATTGCCGCATAGGAATCCCCGAGGGCCACATAGTTTTCTGTGTCTTCAGGGGCTTCTTCCGGCTGCGAGGAGCACCCTGCTAGCAGGCAGGCGGCGGCGAGGGCGGGCAATACGTGGCGCATGACTGCCATCGTAGCCGTCGAGTCTGAAATGCCAGACAGTTGGTGACTGTGCAAGCTCTAAATACGTTGTGCATCACACTAAATTGATATCTGTGACGCTCGCCAAGCCCCCGGGAGACAGCCCCGGGAAACCGGCCTTGGGGTAGGGCACGGCGTCGATAAGCACGAGCGAAAGGAAGCCATGTCTGAACCACGTGAAGTCCGCGCACCCCGCGGCACCGAACTCAACGCAAAATCCTGGCAAACCGAAGCGCCACTGCGCATGCTGATGAATAACCTCGATCCAGAGGTGGCAGAGCGCCCCGAGGACCTCGTGGTCTACGGCGGCACCGGCCGCGCAGCCCGCAGCTGGGAGGCCTTCGATGCCATTGTGGAATCGCTGAAGGACCTAGAAAGCGATGAAACCCTCCTCGTCCAATCCGGCAAGCCGGTGGGCATCTGGAAGACCAATGAATGGGCACCGCGCGTGCTCATCGCCAATTCCAACCTGGTGGGCGACTGGGCCAACTGGGAGCACTTCCGCAAGCTTGAGGACGAGGGTCTGATGATGTACGGCCAGATGACGGCCGGCTCTTGGATCTACATCGCCACCCAGGGCATCCTGCAGGGCACCTACGAGACCTTCGCGGCCGTGGCCAAGAAGCGCTTCGAGGGCAGCCTGGCCGGAACCCTGACCCTGACAGGTGGGTGCGGCGGCATGGGCGGTGCCCAACCGCTCGCCGTGACGCTGAACGGCGGAGCAGTGCTCATCGTGGACGTGGACGAGCACCGCCTGCGCCGCCGTCAGCACAAGCGCTACCTCGATGAAGTGGTCACCGACTTGGACGAGGCCCTGCGCCTGGTCCTCGATGCCAAGAAAAACAAGAAGGCCCTCTCCGTGGGCTTGGTGGGCAATGCCGCCGAGGTCTTCCCCGAGGTGCTGCGCCGCCAGCGCGCCGGGGAATTCAAGGTAGACATCGTCACCGACCAGACCTCCGCGCACGACCCACTGTCCTACCTGCCCACCGAAATCACCGTGGATGACTGGCAGTCCGAGGCCAAGGCCGATCCCACGACCTTTACCAAAAAGGCCCGCGAATCCATGGCCGCACAGGTCCAGGCGATGGTGGAATTCCAGGACGAGGGCGCCGAGGTCTTTGACTACGGCAACTCCATCCGCGATGAGGCCCGCCACGCCGGCTACCAGCGCGCATTCGAGTTCCCCGGCTTCGTTCCCGCCTATATCCGCCCGCTCTTCTGCGAGGGAATGGGCCCATTCCGCTGGGCAGCGCTGTCCGGCGACCCAGAGGACATCAAGGTCACTGACCAAGCCCTGAAGGAACTATTCCCGGAGAACGAGCACCTGCACAACTGGCTGGACGCCGCTGAGGAATACGTCGAGTTCGAGGGCCTGCCTGCCCGCATCTGCTGGCTCGGCTACAACGAGCGCCACAAGGCCGGCCTGCTCTTCAATGACCTGGTGCGCGAGGGCAAGATCAAGGCCCCCATCGTCATCGGCCGCGACCACCTCGATTCCGGCTCGGTTGCCTCCCCGTACCGCGAGACCGAAGCCATGCTCGATGGCACCGACGCCGTCGCTGACTGGCCGCTGCTTAACGCCATGACCGCCGTATCCTCCGGCGCCACCTGGGTCTCCCTCCACCACGGCGGCGGAGTGGGCATGGGCCGCTCCATCCACGCCGGCCAGGTCACGGTTGCCGATGGCACCGATCTCGCCGCCGCCAAGCTGCGCGCCGTGCTGACCAATGACCCAGGCATGGGCGTTATCCGCCACGTCGATGCCGGGTACTCTCGCGCAGAGGAAGTAGCCAAAGAACGCGGCGTTCGCGTTCCCATGGAATTTAAGGCAAGGGATTAAATGAGCACACTTTTTACCGGAATTTCAGAACTCCGCACGGTCAGCGAGCACGGCACGCTTAACGATGCCGCCCTCATCGCCGACCACGGCACCATCGCCTGGATTGGCCCCGCCTCCCAGGCGCCCGCCGCCGATGACCAGGTGGACCTAGGCGGGCGTGCCGTCCTGCCGGGTTGGGTGGATTCGCACACCCACATGGTCTTCGACGGCGACCGCTCCGCTGAGTTCGAGGCCCGCATGTCCGGCGGTTCCTACGAGGCCGGCGGCATCGCGGTGACCATGGACGCCACCCGGGAGGCGGGGGCGGAGCGCTTGGATAAGCTCGTCGCCGAGCGCGTGGCCGCTGGCCGCCGCGGTGGCACCACCACCTTCGAGACCAAGACCGGCTACGGCCTCAACACGGAATCTGAAGTGGAAGCCGCGCGCGTGGCATCCCAGCACGTCGATGACGTCACGTTCTTGGGTGCCCACCTCGTGCCGCCGGGAGCGGATGCGGAAGACTACCTCGATGAGGTCGTCGGCCCGATGCTGGACGGCGTTGCCGAATACGTCCAGTGGATCGACGTCTTCTGCGAGCGCGGCGCGTTCAATGAAGAGCAGTCGCGCCGCGTTCTCGAAGCCGGTAAAAAGTTGGGCCTTGGCCTGCGCGTGCACGGCAACCAGCTTGGCGAGGGCCCGGGGGTTAGCCTCGCAGTCGATCTTGGCGCCGCCTCGGTGGACCACGTGAACTACCTGAGCGATGGTGACATCGAAAAGCTCGCCGCATCCGAGACCGTGGCCACCATGCTCCCGGCCTGCGATCTCTCCACGCGCGAGCCCTTAGCGCCTGGCCGTGCGCTTCTCGATGCCGGCGCCACCCTCGCCATTGCCTCCAACCTCAACCCAGGTACCTCCTATACATCGTCGATGAACTACTGCGTGACCACGGCCGTCCTGCAGCAGCACCTATCCGTCGACGAGGCCATCCACGCCGCCACCACCGGCGGTGCCACGGCGTTGCGCCGCCATAATGTGGGCAACGGACTCGACCCGCAGGGCCGCCCCGCGAAGGGCACCCTGGTGGAGGGGGCTGCCGCTGACCTGCACGTGCTCGATGCTCCCAGCGCGGTGCACTTGGCCTACCGGCCGGGCATGCCGCTGAGCTACCGCACGTTCGTGGCGGGGGTATAGCGAGGAATGGAGTTTGCCGCCGGTATCGCGTAGGGTTGGACGAGCAATGAGCATTACCGATAACGCCACCGGCGGCGTAAACGAGCCGGAAGATTTTAATAAGTCGGAATCTCAGGACAACTCGCAAGGTGTCAACCAGGACACCAGGGCTGCGAATACTTCTGAGGGCACCGGCGCTGAGTCCAAGGACTCGGCCAACGACAACTCCCAGGGGTTCGAGCACGTCGGCCTGCCAGATAAAATTCTGCAAGCCGTTGCGAAAGTAGGCTTCACCACGCCGTCCCCCATCCAAGCAGAAACCATCCCGATCCTGATGGAAGGCCGCGACGTCGTGGGCCTTGCACAGACCGGTACCGGCAAGACCGCAGCCTTCGCGCTGCCGGTCTTGTCCCAGCTTGACCCGCAAGCGCGCCACCCGCAGGCACTCGTCCTCGCACCAACCCGCGAGCTCGCCCTGCAGGTTGCAGACGCCTTCCAATCTTTCGCGGAAACCCTCAAGGGCATCGAGGTTCTTCCCATCTACGGTGGCCAGGCCTACGGCATCCAGCTGTCTGGTCTGCGCCGCGGAGCCCAGGTCATCGTGGGTACCCCGGGTCGCGTCATCGACCACCTGGAAAAGGGCTCGCTTGACCTGTCCCAGCTGCAGTTCCTCGTCCTCGATGAGGCCGATGAGATGCTGAACATGGGCTTCCAGGAAGACGTCGAGCGCATCCTGGAAAGCACGCCGGACCGCAAGCAGGTGGCGCTTTTCTCCGCCACCATGCCTAATGCCATCCGCCGCCTGTCCAAGCAGTACCTGCACAACCCGGCGGAAGTAACCGTTAAGTCCGAGCGCCGCACCAATGACAACATTAAGCAGCGCTTCCTGCTGATTCCGCACCGCGCAAAGATGGATGCCTTCACCCGCATCCTCGAAGTCATTACCTATGACGCCATCATCGTCTTCTGCCGCACCAAGCACGAGACCGAAGAGGTGGCCGAGGCCTTGCGCGATCGCGGCTACAGCGCCGCTGCCATTAACGGCGACATCGCCCAGGCGCAGCGCGAGCGCACCGTCGACCAGCTCAAGGATGGCCGCCTAGACATCCTCGTCGCTACCGACGTCGCCGCGCGTGGCCTCGACGTGGAGCGCATCACCCACGTGGTGAACTTCGATATCCCGAACGACACCGAGTCTTACGTGCACCGCATTGGCCGCACCGGCCGTGCCGGTCGCTCCGGTGAGGCAATCCTGTTCGTCACCCCGCGCGAGCGCCGTATGCTGCGTTCCATCGAGCGCGTGACCAACGCCCGCCTCGAAGAGATGGACCTGCCCTCCGTCGATGAGGTTAATGAGAAGCGCAAGGAAAAGTTTGCGCAGGCCATTACCCAGTCCATGGACAACAAGCAGGCCGATTTCTTCCGTAACTTGGTACGCAAGTACTCGGAAGACAACGATGTTGCCATGGATGACATCGCCGCTGCGTTGGCCGTCATGCACCAGGGTGGCAAGAACTTCCTCTTGGAAGACAAGCCTTTGCCCAAGCCGAAGAAGGACCGCCGCGATCGCGATGACCGCAAGCGCGACCGCGACTTCAAGGGCGGCGGCAAGAACCGCGGTGGCTCCAAGCGGCCGGATGGTGACTTTGAGACGTACCGGTTGGACGTCGGCAAGCGCCAGAATGTCCGCCCAGGTGCCATCGTCGGTGCTATCGCCAACGAAGGTGGCCTGTCAGCCAAGGACTTTGGCCGCATCACCATTGCGGTGGGGCACACTCTCGTGGACCTGCCGAAGAACATGGACCCAGCTGTGCTGGACCGTCTGAAGGATACCCGGATTTCTGGGCAGCTCATCAAGATTCAGAAGGATACTGGTCGCCCGCCTCGCCGTGATGGCGGCGGCGGTGGACGCAAACATGGTGGTCGCTTCCGCGACTAATTAAACCTCCAAAGGGCCTCTTTTAGAGGCCCTTTTTTTCATGCCCTGTGACCTGCGCTTTTACTATAAATGGGGGTAGTGTGTCAAGGCGGTTTTGTATGGTGTATGGCGAAAGCATGTGCTAGTAAATCTCTCGAAAGAAAGTCCATGAATGCGCCATATTATGCCAATACCAATCCGGAAAATTCTACCTCCCGTGCAGCTACGGAGATTAGGAAGGCTGAATACCAGTTCTGGGAAAGGCTTCACCCTGACCCAGATGATGATATCGAAATTATTAGCCAATCCCTGTCTGACTTAACTGGGGCGCGTCAGTCCCGCATTAGAAACATTATTCTCGCCTTCGAGCGATTACAGGAGCTGCCGCGGCTGCGCGCCCGGCAAGAACAGCATTTCCATTTAGATTTAGACCGCCTGATTACGATTGATCAAACCCTAGCCAAGCTCGGCGCCATTGATGCGGAGAAGAAGTTCACTATCGATGACGCCCTGACCAACTACTTGACCCCAACCCGCCCCAATCAAAAGCTGCCTTCGCACCGCAATCTCCGCCGCAAGTTACGCGAGCTCATTGTGCGCCTCGATCCCTCTATTGCCACGCGGGATCCGCGCCGCAAGCAAGCCTATAGCGTTGAACCTACAGGCGGGGAGTGGGCCGCGGTCTGTCTGGACGTCGGGTTAGAGACCGCGGAGATCATCGACCGCAATATTCGGGATATCGCTACGGACAAGGACCTCACGATGGCTGAGGCCGCAGTGGAGTTGCTGACCGGAAAGGCGCAGGCAAAGGCCAAGGTCGTGTTGAATATGTATCGCTGCGACCTGCCGGATGCACCCGCGTTTGTACAGAACTTAGGCTGGGTATCGCCGGAGACCGCGGATGACCTACAGGCTCGGGCGACTACGACAAGGGATATGGAGAAGGCCGGTCAGGCGGAGAGCCCTAACTATGTGACGCCGCCAGATATCCGGGCGTTTGTAGAGGGGTTGGATGGCACGTGCCGGTGGCCAGGCTGCACGCGGCCGGCGGTGGCTTCTCAGATGGACCATCGGCACGACTTTGCAGATGGTGGGCCGACCTCGGCGGCAAACCTCACTTGCCTGTGCCAGCACCATCACAACATAAAGACCGATGGGAGGGCGTTTTATATCAAGGACCCGATAAGCGGGGACATCATCTGGCTTTTCGATGACTCTACGTGGGTCTACGACTCCGCGAGCGGACCGCTGGCACCGAAGAACCGCAGGTGGGCGCAGACGGTGGCGCAGGCCACGCAGAAGCGGCGGGAGAATGCGCACGCAGATGCGCAGCAACTAAAAGAAGAGCTTAGGGAGGAATCCACGCATGAAAAAGGGGACAGCGATGACACTGTCCCCGAAAAATAAATGGCTTCCTAGAGGTACATCAGGATAAGGCAGATGATCCACAGGAGGTTGAAGACGCCGCCGAAAGCGGACAGCGACTTCTTAATGGAGCCCAGATTGGCGGTATCGCCGGACTCTAGGGCTGCCTGCGCCGTACGCTGCTTAGGAAGGATGAGGAAGAAGAGCAGGCACCACGCGATGATGGCCACAAGGATGGCGATGTGGAAGTTGACCTGGCTCTTGAAGATTTCGATATCAGACAGGAACACAGCAAGACCAAGGACCGGCACGAGGGCGGAAATATAGCCGTAAGTGTTGGTGATGTTGTGCAAGTTGCGGGCGGCTCCGAGGGCCGTCTTATCGCCCTGCGCTGCGCCCTGCAGCTGGGTCTGGTAAATGGAGGTGGAAATGCACACGGGGCCAAGCAGGACGATGGCCGCTGCCACGTGCAGGAAAATGAAAAAAGTAGTCATGGAGGATGCCCTTCAGTTAAGAAAAGTTGCCTTGTTCACCCTAATCAATTTCCCTGCTAGAAATCGAACCGACATTGCCTTCTCATTGCACGGACGTCCGCACGGGGCAACGGTAACTCGTACTTTCGCGCGATTTCTGCGAGGCGCCGCGAATAGCCGCATCGGTTGGCGGGCGGCAGCCACTCAGAGGGGAGGGAATCGGACTTTTCCTGATTGAGCTTACGGCTGGTCGCCACTAAATTGAGGGGGTCGTTGGCAAAACGCCTCTTGGTGTCTTGGTCCCATTCTGCGGCACCCATGTCAAAGGCGGCAGAAAGAGGGAAGATGTGGTCGACCTCAATGGGGGAGGTGGCTGAAATCGTCTCGCCCGCGTAGGGGTCATAGATCGTGCCGGATTGCGGCCGGCAGTCAGCGAAGGCCTCGCTGGCCTGGTTCTCCATGATGGCCTCCCGCGTGGTGCAGGCGCCGTTGGGCTGCCAGCCGCCAAACTCGTCGCGGTCGTAGCCCCGCAATTCCGCGCGGGATGGCACGGTGGAGACATCAAAACGCGGAAAAGGCCACGCATACCATGCGATAACGAGAGCGGTTATGCATGATAGCGCGGCCAGATAATAGGACTTCATGTCCTATTGGACTCCGCGAGATGCGGGAAGGTTCCTACTTGTTATCGGAAACCTTTTCTGCTGCTTCCTCGAAGTCCAGGGAGTCGTCCTTCTCAACGAGCTTGGCAAGCTTCTCGGCTTCCTCGAACTCGTCCAAGACCTCCTGGTCTGGCTGCTTGGTAGCCAAGGTGACCAGAACGGTGACGATGAGTGCGGAGAAGAAGCCCGGAACCATCTCGTAGAGGGAATCGCCGAGCGGGGACATGCCCCAACCGATGGCGACGACTGCACCGGTGACCATACCGGCGATTGCACCGGTTGCGTTGAGGCGCTTCCAGTACAGAGCCAGGATGACCAGCGGACCGAATGCGGAACCGAAACCAGCCCATGCGAAGCCGACCAGGCCAAGAATGGAGTCGGACGGGTTGATGGCCAAGATTGCGGCGATAACCGCAATGGCCACAACGGCGGTACGGGAAAGGTTAATCAGGATTCGCTCGGCAGGCTTGCGCTTTGCGATGATGAGGTAGAGGTCCTCGATCAGGGAAGAGGAAACCACGAGCATCTGGGAGGACATGGTGGACATGATCGCTGCCAAGACTGCGGTCAAGACGAAACCAGCAGGCAATGGGTGCATCATGGCCTGAGCCATATCCAAGAAGATGGTCTCGAAGTTCTCTTGGTCAGTGATGGTCTCACCGAACTGGGTGAAGTACACGGTACCGGTAAGCGCAACGAAGATGGCGCCGATGACGGAAAGGCCCATCCAGGTGATGCCGTAGAAACGGCCCTGCTTAGCGTCGGAAGGCTTACGCAGCGCCATGAACCGCACGATGATGTGCGGCTGACCAAAGTAGCCAAGGCCCCAAGCGGCGTTACCAACGATAACACCAGCGGAAACGCCAGCGAAGAGAGAGAAGTAGTTATCGTTTGGCTCTAGTGCGCCGTCGGTAGCGTAGTTGTTTTCGGTAGCGAAGGAGAAGATCGCGCCGGCATCGTCAAGAGCGAAAAGCGCCATGATTGGCACGATCAGCAGGGCGACGAACATGAGCATGCCCTGCATAGCATCGGTGTAGGACACTGCCAAGAAGCCACCGATGAAGGTGTAGAAAATGGTCACTGCGGCGATGACCAACATACCGGTGATGTAGTCGCCACCGAAGGTGGACTCGAAGTAACGACCACCGGAGACCATGCCGGAAGAGACGTAGAAGGTAAAGAAGAAGATAATGATAACTGCGGAGATAATACGCAGCAGGCGCGACTTATCGCGCAGACGGTTCTCGAAAAAGGAGGGGACCGTAATGGAATCGCCCGCAACCTCCGAGTACGCGCGCAGACGCGGCGCAATCCACTTCCAGTTTGCCCATGCACCGATAAGGAGGCCGATAGGCATCCACAGCTCGGAAAAACCGGAAAGGAAGAGCGCGCCAGGCAGACCCATGAGCAGCCAGCCGGACATATCAGATGCGCCGGCGGAGAGAGCAGCTACGAATGGGTGCAGGCCACGGCCGCCCAAAACATAATCGTCGTATTCGTCGGTTTGTTTGTAGCTCCAGTAGCCAATGGCTGCCATTACGAGGAAATAGACAATCATCGCAATGACGTACCAAGTTGATTCTTGCACGTTTCACTCCTTGTAGTGATTTGTCGGACATTCTTACGTTAACGGTGACTTAAGGTTCAACCAAGCTAAAATCCAGCTGTGGCATAGATCTCTGGTGATGTTTTTCACCGTTTAACTGCGTAAAGACGTGAATATAACGAGCTTGTAACAAAACTTTGCTGGGCTGCTATGCTGGCGGCTATGGCTTCTTACCTTGTGCATGGCCTTTGGCTGCCGGTCTCGGGGCTTGGTCTATGGATTGAGCAGGTAGAAGGGCACAAGATTGTTATGCCTTCGGCCGTGCCAGAAGGGACGTTTCCGCAGGCTATTGATGCCATCTTGGCTAAGAAATCATTCCGGAACCGGGCGCGAGTATCACTACGGACGCCAAAGGGTAAGGACGTCTCGCTCATGGTGCCCATGGCCATGTTTGCCCCGGAAGAAGCGGTAGAAGCCCTAGCCCAGCTGGAATACCTGGATCACCATCCACCGGCATCGATTGCACCGGATCTGCACTGGCTCATCCACGCATATAGCGGCCTGAGCAAGTTTGTCCGCGCGGGCAGGGTGACGTTCCGGCTGGCCTACCAGGCCAACGAGTGGTTCCCCATGTGGCAGTTGGCCTCAGGTTTGGGCGAGCGCGGTTGGCTCGCTGAGATGATGGCTGCGGCACCCGGGATTCTCCATATAAATAATAGAGCCCTTTCGGATGACCTAGCGGATGAACTGACGCATTGGATTGCCAACCGGGAATTGCAGCCGCTGCTCAATGAGCCCCGGCCCATGCCGTGGCACGACTTCGCCCGTGCACTGTTGACGACGTCGCCCATTCGCCGCGGCCGCGCGCAACTACTGCGCGGGCTCAATGAATGGAAAAATTCCATTTACCAGGTGGAACTCCAACTCGTCTACATCGTGGAGGAGCCTGAAGAACAGGATCCAGAAGATGCAGCGTGGCCGATTCGGGTGCGGGTGCGCTCGGGAACGGATTCGCCGCGGCCGGTATCGGCGGAGGAGCTGGATAGGGCGAGCATCGAGAAGCTGCGCGAGAACCACCGCAAGGCCGTGCGCGCGGCGCCGAGCTTGGGCCAGAGTACGCAAATGCCCCAGCCTGGCGACGGCGATTGGGATGTTTACCTAGACACGGAGCAGCTCACCCAGTTTATTGCGCACGAGGTGCCCGAGCTGAAAAAGCGGGGCATTACCGTCATGCTGCCCAAATCGTGGGCGCAGATGGATACGAAGGCCAAGCTGGAAACCCGCGAGGCCAGGGATCCGGCAGAGGCCGCCACGAAGAAGCACATCGGCATGAATCAGCTGGTGGACTATAACTGGCGCATGTCCGTGGGCGATGTGGAGCTTACCGAAGCCGAGATGGACGAGCTGGTCAATTCCAAGTCCGGGCTCATTCAGCTGCGCGGCAAGTGGGTCATGGCCGATACCCAGGTCGTGTCCAAGGTTTCTTCTTATATGGAGGAGCTTGCGGATAAGTCCCGCGAGCGCGCCAAGAAGGAGCTCGAGCAGCTGGCTGCATCGGCGGAGATGGCCAAGAAACTAGGTGAGCCGGGCTGGCAGCAGCTCATGGCGGAGGTCGAGCGTCGCCGCGCGGAGTTCAATGAGAAGAGCGAGCACCAGGTCACGGTGGCGGAGCTGCGGGAGCTGGCGCTCGAGTCGATGGCCCAAGAGCCCATCGAATTTACCGGCAGCACGTGGCATACCGCGTTGCTCGGCGGCATGGATACGGTCGCACCTAAGCGCGTGGACATCCCGGAGACCGTCCACGCGGAGCTGCGGGAGTATCAGCGCACGGGCGTGGATTGGCTGTATTGGATGTCGCGCAATAATATTGGCGCCGTGCTTGCCGATGACATGGGGCTCGGCAAAACACTCCAACTACTGTCCCTTTTGGCGGTGGAGAAGGAGCGCGGTGAACAGACCGGGCCCACCTTGGTCGTTGCACCCACCTCCGTGGTGGGCAATTGGGCCCGCGAGGCCCGTCGCTTCGTGCCGGATTTTAAGGTCATGGTGCAACACGGCGCGGGGCGTCCGGGCGGGGAGAAGTTCCTCGAGGCCGCCGCGAAAGCAGATCTGGTCATTACGACGTACGGCACCGTGAGCCGGGATTTCAACCTCTTGGGCGAGGTGTCCTGGCAGCGTGTGGTCCTCGATGAAGCGCAGGCCATTAAGAACTCGGCCACGCGTTCCTCCAAGGCGGTGCGTTCGCTGCCGTCTGAGCACCGCGTGGCGCTGACCGGTACTCCGGTGGAAAACCGGCTATCGGAGATGCGCTCCATCTTGGACTTTTGCAACCCAGGGATTTTAGGCACGGCGTCGTTCTTCCGCAATCACTTTGCCAAGGCCATCGAGCGCAATAACGATGAGGAGATGTCTGAGCGCCTGCGCGCGCTGACCGCACCTCTCATCCTGCGCCGCGTCAAGACCGATCCCAATATCATCGATGACCTGCCGGAAAAATCCGAGCAGATTTTTACCGTATCCATGACCACCGAGCAGGCGGCTTTGTATAAGGCACTGGTCAATGAGGTGAAGAAGAGCTTGGAGGATGCTACGGGCATCAGCAAGCGCGGCATCGTCTTGGCCTCTTTGACCCGCATTAAACAGATCTGCAATCACCCAGCGCACTACCTGGGGGATGATTCGCCGGTGGTTATCAAGGGCAAGCACCGCTCGGGCAAGGTGAAGGAGCTGATGCGGATTGTCGATGCCGCCACCGAATCCGGCGAACGCCTGCTGATCTTTACTCAGTACAAGGCCTTCGGTGATATCTTGCAACCCTACCTGAGCGGGCAACTGGGCCATGAGATTCCCTTCCTACACGGCGGGGTGACCAAGAATAAACGCGACCAGATGGTGGAGGACTTCCAGGCCGATGATGGCCCACAGGCGATGATCCTTTCGCTCAAAGCAGGCGGCACGGGCCTGAACCTAACCGCGGCATCGATCGTGGTGCACATGGACCGCTGGTGGAATCCCGCGGTGGAAAACCAGGCCACGGACCGCGCCTTCCGCATTGGTCAGCGCCGCAACGTGCAGGTGTATAAGATGATTACCGCTGGCACGTTGGAAGAATCCATCCAAGACATTTTGGATGGCAAGACTCAGCTGGCTGGGGCCGTCGTCGGCGAAGGCGAGGGCTGGCTCACGGAATTGGAGCCGGACCAGCTGGCGGAGCTCATGAGTTACCGGGGAAAGGAGTAAGCGGATGGCCGTCAAAGGCGATGACAATGTCATCTACGCAAACTTTGGTACCCGCAAGCGCGTGAGCACCCCGGATGAGGTCAACCATGTTGACGGCAGCGGGCGGCTGCTGTCCAAGACCGCCGCTCGGATTTCTTCCTTTACCAGCCATGACGCGGACCGGGGGCGGATTACCCGCGGGCGCCAGTACGCCGAGGGCGGGCACGTCGTTGGTTTGGAAATCCGCAATGGTGCCATCCATGGGCGCGTGGCCGGTTCCCAGAACGAGCCTTTTTCCGTACTCATCCAGTTGCCGTACCGCGATAATGACGATATCGCGGCACTGGCCAGCCAATTCGCGCGCACGCCCAATTCCGTAGCGAACGCGCGCAAAGGCCTGCTATCTGAGGAAGCGCTGGATACCTTGTTCGCCAGCGAGGCCGAAGAACTGCGCTTATCCTGCACCTGCCCGGATTCCGCCTATACCTGCAAGCACGTCGTGGCGGTGGGAGATAGGCTCGCCACCCGCGCGGACGCGGATCCCGCCGTGATTTTCAACATGCGCGGGCTGGATTTTGCGCGCTTGGAAAAGGCCGTCATGGAGCAATCGCAGCAGGTCTCCCGCGAAAGCTTTGGGGCCAGCGATTTATCCGCGGAAGAAAAGAACGATGTGTTCTGGAACGGCCGCGAGATGCCGAAACTGCCGCACCCCAAGGTTGCCCCGGCGCTGAAAGATTCTGATCCAGACCTCTTGCGCAAGGCCCTGCGGGCCGTATCGCATACCAATATTGAGCTCTTGCGCGCCGTGTCCGATATTGAAGACCTCTACTACCACTTAACGCACTGATTATGACTGCAACGACCTTTATCCACACGTCCGACTTCCAGCTGGGAATGACCCGCTGGTTCTTGAAGGGGGAGGCGCAAGGTCGTTTCAACGATGACCGCGAGTCCGCCATCATGCACCTAGGCCAGCTGGCGGAGGAGGTTGGCGCGGAGTTCATTGTCGTCGCCGGCGATGTATTTGAACACAATGCGCTCTCCCGGGAGATCTTGGCCCGCGCCACCGAGATGTTTAAGCGCTTGCCGGTACCGGTGTATGTGCTGCCCGGAAACCACGATCCGCTGGTCGCGGACTCGGTATTTTATCGCACCAGCGCGGATAACGTGCACGTCATTGCGGATTCTGAGCCAATCGAGGTGCGCAATGGCGTGGAATTAGTGGGGGCGCCGTACCTGTCCAAGCGCGCCAACCACGACTTGGTGCGCCAAGCCTTAGAGCCACTCGAACCCACGGAGGGAATCCGGATCGCCGTGGGCCATGGCCAGGTGGATTCGCGCTCTAGCGGGGGAGATGCCGATACCATCGACCTAGAATTCGTCGAACAGTGCTTGGAGCGCGGGGTGATTGATTACTTGGCGCTGGGCGATACCCACTCGACGGCCAGCCTGGGCACAACCGGGCGCGTCTGGTTCTCTGGCAGCCCGGAGACCACGGACTTTAAGGAGTGCTCCACTGGTGGCGGCGAGGCCGATTCCGGGAATGCGCTGGTGGTAAGGATTGAGGGGGAGGATATAGACATCGATAAGCGCAGCATCGGGCGCTGGACGTTTGAAGCCCTCGATGCCTCCGTCAATTCCACCGAGGATGTCGAACGCTTCCTGCGCAGCCTGGAAGAGTACCCGGATAAGGTGCGCACGGCGATTAAATACAGCCTGCAGGGGACCCTTGGCATCGCGGCGCACGCCCGGCTGCAGCGTGGGCTGGATGAGTTGGAGGCGGTCTTTGCCTCGCTGCGCCCGCGCGAGCGGACCATGGACCTGTTCTTGGAGCCTAGCGAAGATGAACTAGCCAACCTGGATATTTCCGGCTATGCCGCCGACGCCTTGCAAGAGCTGCTGGATAACCGCGAGGATCCGGTGGCCCGCGACGCCGCCAACCTGCTATTTCGCCTGGAAGGATAAACCACATGCGCATCCACAGCTTAGAGATTAAAAACGTCCGCGGCATCGAGCACCTGGTTTTGGATGACCTCCCAGAAACCGGGGTGGTGGTCATCCACGGCGAGAACGAGGCTGGTAAATCCACCATCGTGGAGGCCCTCGATGTGGTGCTGACTGAAAAACACACGGCGCGCCCTAGCGGCATCCGGGACTTACAGCCGGTGGGCAAGGACGTATCGCCGGAGGTCATCGCGGATATTTCCGTGGGGGAATACCGCTTTCGCATTGCCAAGCGCTGGCTGCAGAAGAAGTACTGTGAGCTGGCCATCTCTGCCCCGCGCCACGCGCAATATACCGGGCGCCAGGCCGATGACGAGCTGGAACAGATCTTAAGCCAGAACATGGATCGCCAGCTTCTCGATGTCCTCTTTATGCGCCAGGATGACTCCAATGACGCCATATCCGCGGTGGGCATTCCGTCGCTGACGCAGGCCCTCGAGCAGGAGTCCGGCTTGGCGGAGGACGAGGTCTCCGGCGATGATTCTCAGCTTTTGGGCAAGGTGGATAAGGAATATAAGCGCTACTACACCGAAAAGACGGGCAAGGCGGCCGGCGAGTATAAGAAGGCTCAAGACAATGCGGAGCGTGCCAAGCAGGAGCTGGAGGAAGCAATCGCTGCGGTGCGCGGGCTCGATTCCGTGGTGGAACGCTACGAGCACTTGGAACGCCAGCAAGAAGAGGCCGAGGCACAGCTTCCCGCGGCCCGCAAGGACCTCACCGAGAAACAGGCCGCCGCGGACGAGGCCGTAAAGGCCCAGCACCAAGTGGATGCGCACAAGGCCGAGCTCACCCGTGCCAAGGAGGACTTTCAGCGCGCGAAGGATGCGCAGTCTAAGCGCCAGGAGGTGGCCGAGGCACTCGAGACCGCCGGCACCGCAAAGTCGAGCGCCGCGGATAAGCTTGCGACCGCCCGCGAGAAGGCCGCGGAGGAAAACGAGAAGAAAGAAGCGGTGGAAAAGAAACTTGCCACCGCCAAAGAGGACTACGCCACCGCGCGCACAACGCTCAAACAGGCGCGGCTGTATCAGGACAAGGAGACCTTTAAGCGCCTGGATAAACGCCTGCTCAAGGTAGAGGACTTGGCACGTGGCGTGGAGAAGGCCCAGGCAGAGATCGCCCAGCGCGGGCGCGAGATGACCGCCGCGGATGTCGAGGAACTCCGCAAGGCGGATGCCGATCTGTCACTGGCGAAGCGCCTGCACGATGCCACCGCCGCCAAGGTGGAATTTTCCGGGCCCGAGGGCGCGGAGATTGGGGTGGATGGGAATCGGGTGGACATCGGCAAGCAGCCTGCAGTTGAGCTTGTCGATGGCCGCGAGATCACCATCGGCGATATCACCGCCCGCTTCGTGGCCGGCGCGTATTCTTCCGATAAAACCCAGCGCGAGGTGGATCAGGCCGAGGCGCGCCTGCAGGAGCTTTTCGATGCCACCGGCGTGGAGTCCATCGCCGCCGCCGAGGACCTGCACAAGACGCACTCCGAGCAGAATGCCGGATTGGATGCGGCAACGCGCAAGCTCGAGGGCGAGCTGGGGCCGGATGATTTGGGCGAACTGCGCGCCCAACATGCGGCGCTGAAGGAGGAGGTCGCCGGGCTCGATGATGCCCCGGCCATGGATCTATCTGTTGCAGAAGAAGCTGAGGAAGAAGCGCGCGAGCTTGTCGATGCCCTCGACCGCGAGCTTATTCCCTTCCGCGATAGCCGCATCGCCCACGACGTGGTGCGCCTGGAGGCCGAGCTCGAGGCCGTCACCGATAAGGCCGAGCGCGCCGAGCGCGAGTTGGCTGAAGCGCGGGAGAAAACCTCCGATGCCGGCTTAGAAGAAGAGGCAGAGCGGTTGGGTGATTTGGTAGGCAAGCTGCAGGAGCAGCTTTCTGAGATGGAGGCAGTGGACCTGGCTACCGCCCAGAGCTTGGTGGAGGGTGCGCAATCGCACCTGGACTACCTGCAGAATCAGGTGCAAGATGCGAAAGTGGAGCTGGGGAAGCTATCTAGCGAGATTAATTATCACTCCGGCGCGGCAGAGCGCGAGCAGCAGGCGCAGGCGGAAGCAGAGATGGCGCAGGCGGTGCTAGAAAGCGTGGAAAAGCGCGCGCTGGCGGCACGATACCTGCGTGAGTTGCTGCTCAAGCACCGCGATGCCGCACGCCAGCGCTATGCCGAGCCCTTCGTGGCGGCGCTCGCCCAGCTGGCCCGCACTATTTACGGCGGGGATATCAGCTTTGAATTGGCGGACGATCTCTCCGTTACCGCGCGCACCCGCGATAATGAAACGGTGGCCATGACCAGCCTGTCTGGCGGCGCGCGCGAGCAGCTGGCCATCCTTACCCGCTTTGCCATCGCGCGCTTGGTGGCGGGGGAGGAAACCGTGCCGGTCATCGTCGATGACGCGCTAGGCTCCACCGACGCCCACCGCCTGCAACTCATGTCCACCTTGTTCTCACAGGTGGGACGTGAAAACCAGGTTTTGGTCTTTACCTGCATGCCGCAGCGCTATTCGCGGGTGCTCGGGCGCAGCGAGCGCGACATCGCCATGCTGAAGGGGGTAATCTAGTCCTTATGTCTGAACAAACCCGCTGGTTAAACGATGATGAACAGGAGCTATGGCGCCTATTATTGGCTGCGACCCGCAAAATAGATAGGGGCATGGACGAGACCCTTAAGGCGGGCGGGGAGATTTCCGTCTCAGAATTCGCGGTCTTGGTATCCCTCTCGGAAGCCCCAGATCAGCACCTGCGCCTGCGCGATCTGTGCACGGAGCTCGCCTGGGATCGCTCGCGCGCCTCCCACCAGGTCACGCGCATGGAAAAGCGCGGGCTCTTGGTCAAGGAAAAGACCACCGATGATGGCCGCGGGGTCAACGTGCACATCACGGAGGCTGGGCTCCACCACCTCGAGCGCGCGGCCCCCGAGCACGTGGAATCCGTCCGGCGCTTGGTCTTCGACCACCTCCACGAGGATGACGTTCCCGCGCTCAAGCGCTTTTTCCATGGGGTATTGCAGGTCAATAATATCCCCGGCTATTCGGGATTCGTCCCGGATTCTTTATTGAACGGAGGAAAATAACACCGCCATGATGGGTCAAGAACTTTTCGAGCATCCGAAAAAGCAGCATAAAACGTATGGCTTGACGGCCTTGGGCGGGCTGGGCCAGCGAATTGGTGATCCAGAGGCCTTCGCCGAGGATCGTGCCGATGCCGATCAGATTGCCGCGATGGAAGAAGCCTTGGAAACCTACCCCGATTCCGCGGTGACCTTTGATGAGGATGCCGATGCCTGGATCGTGGGCGCGGAAGAGGATATCGAGAAGATGTTCGAGGACCGCGAGGCATTCCTCGAGGCTTTATTAAATGACGAAGATCCGGGGATCTAATGCCACCGCGGAGACCATAAACTGTTAAGATACTTTTAGTTAATCTTCGGTGAAGCGAGAGGTTTTATCATTATGAACGAGCGCGAGGCTCAAGAACAACGCGAGGCAGCGGCCCGCCAGCAATCCGAGGGCTGGGTTTCCGTTTTTGTCCAGTGGATTCCCTGCATGCTGCTGTCCGTAGTGCTGCTCTGCGCCATGTTCTTTGGCATGTACTACATCGAGCACGGCACCCTGGATATCACCCAGCCGATCACCAACGAATTCATCGTTGAGTAATTCGGCGCAATAGAAAAATCCGGCCTCCCTTTGAAAGTGGGAGGCCGGATTTATTTTTATTTCTTGAGCACCTGGCGCCAGGTCATCTTCTTGCCGTTATTCAAGATGGCGCGGCGGTAGATGCGCGCGACAACGATGAGGATCAGCGCGGTAACTACAGCGAGGACCGCGTAGCTTCCTGCCAAGCCCAGCCAGCTCATATTGCCGCTCGCGACTTGGAGGGGAGCGACCAACATGGAGACTGGCGGCACCCAGCCCATGACCTGCATCCAGGTGGCATCCAAGTTGGTCCAGCCAAACATGGTGATATACATGGTGGCAAAGACGATGAGCAGGATAGGCATCTGCGTCGATTGCAGATCCTCGGTGCGCTGCACCATGGAGCCGGCTGCGGCATAGAGGCTGCCGAAGAAGAAGAGGCCGAGGATTTCTCCGACCAGCAGGGCAGCGATTAGGCCATAGTCGAGCTGGATTTCGCTCGCTGCGCCAGTAAATGCCAGGGAAGCCACGCCGCCGGCCAGGATGAGGAAGGTGCCGAGCAGCCCGATGATGGTATTGCCAATGACCTTGCCGGCCAAGAAATCCACCGGGCGCACCGTGGAAAGGATGATTTCGACCACGCGCGAAGACTTCTCTTCTGTAACGCGCCCACCGATGAGCCCTGCGAAGGTCATGATGGAAAAGACCACAACCATTGAGGCGATAAGGACGATGGCAACATGCCCCATCGCTTCTTCGGAGGTCTCATCGGCCTCCAGATCAACCGCGGTCACTTCGGCTGATGGGGTGGCGGCGGCAAGCTCTTGGGGATCAATATTCAGCGTATTCAAGGCTTCTGCCTGTGCCTGCGCCGCAACCACTTGATTGACCGTAGAGGAGATCGTGGCGGAGGCAGTGCCATTGGCCAAAAGCTCCCACCCCTCGTCGTCGGCGGGCACGAGGGCGGCGTCGACGTCGCCGTCATCGATAAGCTGCACCGCGCTATCCCGGTCATCTGCGGCCTGCGTCTCCAGTCCGGAATCAGCGAATGCGTCTGCCTCCATGCCCACCACGGCGACGGAATCTGGTTCATCGTCACCACCGGACAGTAAGTCAATGATAATGGGGGTGGCGATGGCACCAATGATAAGCAGCAGCATCATGATGACAACGGATTTGGTCTTGAGGGCAACCGCCATTTCGCGCTTGGCGACGGTCCCTATGGTCTTCATTGCCGAATACTGCATGGGCTAGGCCTCCTCGGTGGTGGTGCTGGTGACGACGTCTTGGAAAAGCTCGGTAAGGTCAGGGACTTTGAGGCCGAAGGAATGGACGGGGCCAGCGGCCATGGCAGCGCGCAAGATGGCTTGGTCATCGGTGCCGTCATCGGCTTCGAGCACAACGCCCTTATCTGTTTCCTCAACCAAGTGAGTGCCCTCCGGGTACCAACCGCGCGCAGGGGTTTCCACTGCATAGCGCGAAGCTCCCTGGGTACGCAGCTCATCTACAGTGCCCTCTGCCACCATGCGGCCTTGCGTGACGATGCCCACGTGGTCGCACAAGCGCTGCACCAAGTCCAGTTGGTGGGAAGAAAAGATGACCGGCACCCCGCGGGCGGCGCGCTCGCGCAGCATGTCAGACATGACATTGACGGCGACGGGGTCCAAGCCGGAAAAGGGCTCATCCAGAATCAACATATCCGGATCGTGAATGAGGGACGCGGCCAGCTGCACGCGCTGCTGGTTGCCCAAGGATAAATCATCCAGCTTGTCGTCCTGGCGCTCACCCAGCCCCAACTGTTCCAGTAGCTCCGTGCCGGATTTCTGAGCGGCCTGCTTGCTCATGCCATGCAGGGTGCC
Organism: Corynebacterium sp. KPL2830; assembly: GCF_040225635.1. NCBI lineage: Bacteria > Bacillati > Actinomycetota > Actinomycetes > Mycobacteriales > Corynebacteriaceae > Corynebacterium > Corynebacterium sp. KPL2830. The sequence continues at coordinate 47,199 of NZ_JBEHFR010000008.1, forward strand.
CAGAAACGTCAGCTGGCTAAGCAGCGGTTCCTTGCCGTAGAGTCCGCGCTCTTCGGGCATATAGCCAATGCGGCGGCGATTATCGTCATTAATGGGGGAGCCATCGAAATAAACCTCGCCGGAGTCTTTCGCGAGCACGCCCAGCGCGATGCGCATGGTGGTGGACTTGCCCGCGCCATTGGAACCGACGAAACCGAAGATCTCGCCCTCCTGCACGCTAAAGGTCATATCCTGCAGCGCGCGAACACTGCCAAAAGATTTATTGAGATGGTCGATTTCTAAGGTGGGCAAGGGGGTCTCCTCCATGTCGCGCCTATACTGCATAACTTTCGTGGTTCTAAGTACCTTAGTATTTCATAAGCCTAATAGTTTGACAATGGAATCCATCGAAAGCCAGGTTGCATGGGTCAAGCCCCTGCTGAGTAGGTAGGAATAGAAAGTGCTATCTAGGTGCTGTAACGTTAAGAACATGCAGGAAGGAGGTGCACAATGAAGCAATTCACTGCCCGCCAAATCGCAGAATGGCTCGTAGCTTGGGCTGAAGAAACCGAAGAAGCCGAGCTGACACCACTGAAACTTCAAAAGCTCCTCTACTATGCAAAGGGGTTTTACATGCCAGCCTCCGGAGGGGTTCCTCTCTTCAATGAACGGATGGAAGCATGGGCCCACGGACCTGTCGTTGTAGACATCTACCACGAGCTTAAAAAGTACGGTAGGAGCCCCATCGACCCCGATACGTTTATTTCTGATGACTTCAACTGGGACGATTACCGGCCTGTGGAAGATACCTTGATTGAAGTATGGAATAAGTACGGGCCCTATTCCGCATGGGCTTTACGTAATAAAACCCACACGGAGTTGCCTTGGAAGAAAAACTTCGTTGAAGAAGAACGGGGGCTCGAGATTTCTGATGCAGACCTCAAAGAGTACTTCGACTAGATATGGGAAAGAAAAGTAAAAGACGTGGCACTCGGCCTGCCTCAAAGAGTCAAAGTGGTGCCGATACAAGCGTCTTGAGCGCCATAAGAGCAGCATCAAACGAATACCCGCTCCTGTCCACTAGGTTTTTGCAGAGCGAATGGGGGTTCGGGCAAATGACCGATAGAATGCGCAGGGAATTCCTCGACAAATGGCACAAACGGTCACTAATTTCTTGGACAGAGCTTGTTAATCACCACAGGCACGGCCTCGGCTCAGATTTTATCCCGAAAAAGGAAATCAAAGCTCAAATCCCTAGGCAGTTCCAAGAGCTAACCAAATTCCGTGTGTTCCGACACCAAGGAAACCTTCCATTCGCTGGGTGGAAAGACGGTGGAATTTTCTACATTCTATGGATAGAGACTAAATATGGGGATCTTTACTCACATTAAAGCGGAGCCCGCGATTTTGACCTCGCTTGACCCTTGGTGCGTTACGCTCTAGCGAGCCAGGCCGCGACACCTGCCACGCGCTGGCCCTAGCCCGTCTCACAATTTCCGCTCGGCGTTTGCGTCCGTGATTCGCAGGCTTACTTTTTCCACACTTTCTTGTAGGTGGCACAGCCAAGTGCAGCCACCGCTACGACGGTGAGGATGGTGCTGGCGGTAGTGAACCCGTTGATGAGGCTGATGATTAGAGATATGGCAAATAGGGCCAGGGCGATGAAATAGAGAGTTCGTGTGGTCATGGTTTTATCCTTCCGTTTAAAATTGGATGGGTAGCCCGGAGGTTCAGGATGGTATGGGCTTCCTGAACCTCCGGTGGCTACTTAATCCGAAAACGGGGCTCATAGTAAACCCCTCGCTGACAAAAGCGAGGGGCTAAAAATATTGTGTCCCCGACAGGGATCGAACCTGCGACCTTCGGTACCGGAAACCGATGCTCTAATCCGCTGAGCTACGGAGACATCGCTGGGAAAATTCCCAACGATGTGATTCTAGCGCATCGGCAGCCGCGGAACTAAATCAGGCCCGGTGCGTCAGCGGTGGTTACCTCACCGGTGCGTAGATAGTGCACGCCAATTTCATCGACGGCCTTATTGCCCAGCGCAAAGTGTCCGTGGCCGGGGCCGTGGACGGTGACGACGCGCGATTGCATGGGCTGGGAGAGTGCCTCGTGATACTGGTACGGGGTCTGCGGATCGCCCGTACCTTGGATTTGCAGCGGTTTGGTGGCAAGGTGCGAGCCATCGAGTGGAGCCCCGCCTGTAACGGGTCCGCGGCCGCCGCACCCGGCGCCAGATCCATACATGGAATTAACCAGGGAGAAAATATCGCCGGTGACAAAGTTGGACCATAGATAAGTGGGGAAGAGCCACGGGTTGCCGGCGACGGTGTTCTCGTTGCAGACGATGAGGTTTTGCATATTCATCATCTGGATAGTTTGCTGTTGCACCGCGCGGGCAAGCTCCGGATCATCGACGACCTCGAGGGGCTTGCTGCCGCTTAAGTACTTGGCAAACTCATCCCAGTGCGCGGGCATAGGAACGACCTCGCGGGTCTTACCCAAAGTCACCGAAGTTCGCTGATCCGCCTGTGGGCTAAGCGCCTTGTTGGCGAGGAACTCCGCCTGCACGCGCAGCTCACCCGTGGCGGTCATGATGTCCGCGCCCGGCTGGCCGGCGAATTCGAGCCCTGGGGGAAGGTCGCCGATTTTCGCATCGGGTGGCAACACCGTAGGGCGGGCGCCGGCTTCCATTGCGACTTTCTGCGACCACTTTTCATAGACCTGGAGTGGAGTAGAGCCCAAATGGTAGGTGGCGTCATTATCCGCGATGAACTGGAAAAGATCGTGCAGCGCATTCTCATATCCCTGCTGCTGCGAGGTAAAGATGCCGTTCCACGCAAGCTGTGGGCTCATGCCGGAATCGAGCAGCACCTTGCCGGTGTGCTGCGGATACTGGGTGGCGTAGGCGGAGCCAAGATAGGTGCCGTAGGAGATGCCGGCGATGTCAATGACGTCCTCACCCAGAGCTTGGCGCACCATCTCCCAGTCTTGGGCGGTATTGGCGGTGGTCAAAGAGTTGGTATAGCCAGGAGTATTCTGCTCGCAGGCGTCTCGGGTAGCCTTGCCAATCTGCGTGGTGGCCTCGATGGGATTGAAGTTCGGGGTAGCAGCGCAGTCCACCGGGGTGGAACCGGGCAGGCCGCGCGGCTGGACACCGATCAGATCCCATTCGTTGCGAATTTCTTCGGGCCATTCGACGGTATCGTTTCCAGCCCAAGAATAGCCGTCACCGCCAGGGCCGCCTGGGTTGGTAAAGAGCGCGCCGCGGCGCGCGTCTGGTTGTGCCGCAGGTACGCGGACAAAACCAACGCTAATGGTGCCGGCCTCGGGGTTATCGTAGTAGGTAGGTACCTCTATCCGGCCGCACTCGGCGCTATCTAGGTTGACCTGTGCGGGGCAATCCTCCCAGGTGATTTCTGGTTCCGCCGCGGCGGCGGTGGGGGCTGCCACGCCCAGTGCGAGGGCGCTAGCGCACACTACGGTAGAAATTTTTCGAGAAAAAGAAAGCATAAGCTAAAGCTCCGACTCCTATAACGTTTGTCAGAGTTAGCTTATGCTTCTTTCAGGTTCGTGGCAGGAATTTCCACGTGACGGGTGCCCTAACTCGGCACCCTAGCCACGCTACTTCACAATAATCACGATCAGATCGCGCGGGCCGTGCACGCCTTCGACGCGCGAGAGCTCGATATCGGAGGTCGCGGAAGGGCCAGAAATCCACGTTGCGGGCTTGTCAGGGTTCATCCGGGAAATGACCTCGGGGATACCGTAGACAATCTCGTCGCGGCGGACGATACAGATGTGACGGTCCGGTACCAGCGTCAGGGCGCGGCGGCCGCAGCGGGAATCGGACTGCAACACAATGGTGCCGGTCTGTGCGGAAGACACGAGGGACTCGGTGACGACGGCATCGGCATCGTCAAGCTCGCGCGGATCCGCGTCTTCGTCGTCCGGGCGGGCAGGAAGGCCATCAAAAAAATCGGCATTCATGCCTGGGGCGTAGCGGATGTCGGTGCAGTTGCGGTCGTGGACGATGGTATCCAGCGTCTTTTTCAGATCGCTTTCCTCCGTGACGTGGACTTCTGCCTTGTAATCCTCGAGGCGATCGACCAGCATTTCGCGCAGTTCATCATCATTCAGCGTGCCTTCGCGCTGGTATTCGCGCGGCACATCGACGTGATCTGGGAGCCCAGCCTGTTTCTGCGCCGAACGAATGCGGTTTAGGATGTCTTGCTTTGCGCTCACTTGGAAGCCTCCTTACGGGCATTGGACAGCAGCTCTTTGCCTTCTTCGGAGTCGAACCATTGGCGGAAGGATTTCTTCGGCGGAATCGCGGTATCGCGGCCATCGGACCAACCGGACATAAATAGCGGCAGCGACTCGATGGTGCCGTTGAATCCGCCCATCACGCGGCCAAGTGCCACGAGGTGGGTGACCTTATCCCACATCTTCGGGTTGTCCCAGAGCAGCTGTACCGTCTTGAACAGCTTCGGCTCGATCGGCGAGGCAGCGTGGGTGACCTTCTGATGGCGGTTTTCCAAGATGACATCAGAAAGCGGAATCTTCACCGGACACACGTCGTCGCAGCGCCCGCACAGCGAGCAAGCGTACGGCAAGCTAGCTGATGGATCGTTGTGATCCTTCATGCCGGTGAGCTGCGGAGTCAGCGAGATACCGATGGGGCCCGGGTACACGGAGCCATAGGCGTGTCCGCCGGCGCGCTCGTAGACTGGGCAGACATTGAGGCAGGCCGAGCAACGGATGCACTTTAGCGCCTGGTGACCAACGGGCGAAGACAGTGCTGCGGTGCGCCCATTATCCAGCAAGACGATGTGGAAGTTCTGCGGGCCATCGCCCTCCGTCACGCCGGACCACATGGAGGTATAGGGGTTCATGCGCTCCGCGGTGGAGGAACGAGGCAGCAGCTGCAGGAAGACTTCCAGGTCCTGGAAGGTAGGCACGAGCTTTTCGATGCCCATGACGGTAATCAGCGTTTCCGGCAACGTCACGCACATGCGGCCATTGCCCTCAGACTCGACAACGTTGACGGTGCCGGTTTCTGCCACACCAAAGTTGGCGCCGGAGATGGCGACCTTGGCCTTCATGAATTGCTGGCGCAGGAACTGGCGGGAAGCCTCGGCCAACTCGGCGGGCTCGGCCTTCAGCGAGTCGTCCGTATTGGGCATCTTATCGACGAAGATATCGCGAATTTCCGCGCGGTTTCGGTGAATTGCGGGCACCAGAATGTGCGATGGCATATCGTCACCAAGCTGGACGATGAGCTCTGCCAAGTCGGTTTCCTGGGCGTGGATTCCGGCGTCTTCGAGGTGCTCGTTCAAGCCGATTTCCTGGGTAGCCATGGACTTAACCTTGACTACGTCGGTTTCGCCCGTTTCGCGGATGAGACCTTCAATGATCTCGTTGGCTTCCTTGGCATCGCGTGCCCAGTGGACGATGCCGCCGCGGTTAGACACGGCCTTCTCAAATTGCTCGAGCAATTCCGGCATGCGGGCTGCGACGTCCTCTTTGAGGGCAGAGCCGGCGTTGCGGAGCAGCTCCCAGTCATCCACTTCCTGCACGGTGTTAGCGCGCTTTTGGCGGATGGTGGTGGTCGCGTGCTGCAGGTTATGACGCTGGGTAGCGTTATTCAGCCCGACGTGCGCGAGCGGGACGAAGGCCTTGCTGCCGCGCAGGTTGCCGTAGCCTTCAGGGGCGCGTGGTGGGGTGGTGTCGAGGAAAGAGGTCATTAGAGCATCGTCTCCTTGGAGTAAGCGGCGGAGTTTGGCTGCCACGGGTGTTCCTTCGTGGAGGCCAAAATCTCTGCCATGTGTAGGGCGCGAATGCCGGAGCGCTGGCGGTGGAGCGCGCCGCCGATATTCATCAGGCAGGACGAGTCACCAGCGGTAACGTACTCGGCTTCGGTGTCTTTAATGTGGCGGGTTTTATCGGAGACCATTGCCTGGGACACCTCTGCATTCTTCAGGGCAAACGTGCCGCCGAAGCCGCAGCACTCTTCGCTATTGGCTAGCGGTGCCAAGTCGATGCCCTCGACTTCTTGCAAAAGCTTGTAGGGGCGGTCTTCCAGCTTAAGGAAGCGCAGGCCGTGGCAGGCTGAGTGGTAGGTCACTCGGTGTGGGAAGAAAGCGCCGACGTTGGTCACGCCTTCAATATCGACCAAAAATTCCGTGAGATCGTAGGTCTTTCCCGCAGTCTTCTGCGCGCCATCGACATCGGCGGAAGTGCCGAAGCGGTCGGCAATGCTTTCGTGGCGGTCGCGAACTGCTGCAACGCAGGAACCGGAGGCGGCCACGACGTAGTCAATGGAAGGATCTGCGAAGGCATCCGCATAAGAGCGGATCATCCCCAGAGTTTCCTTTTGGTAGCCGGTGTTGATGTGCATCTGGCCGCAGCAGGTTTGCTCCTCCGGAAGGACAACTTCGTGACCTAACCGGGAGAGAACCAATGCCGTCGCCTTTTGGACGTCCGGGAAAAGGGTGTCACCAATGCAAGTAGAAAAAAGCGCAATGCGCATACGGTGCTCCTTATTAGTTTTTAAGTCATGGAGGTGTCATTAACACTACACATTCACTGCGTGGAATGTAGTGTGAATCACGTTCTACCAGCATATATTTTGTAATATATATCGCAATATAGGTTTGCCTAAGAGGTCTATTAAATGAGCGATCTCCGCCCGCGGAAATGTTAGCCAGTGCTTCTTTTCGCACGTGTCGGGGCAGTGAACTAGACTCTTGCCACATGACTCCAGCTGATTTGGCCACCTTAGTTAAAGAATCCGCCACCGAGGTCATGGCAGAACATGACCTAGACGCGTCCGTATTGCCGGAATCTGTCACGGTAGAGCGCCCCCGCAACCCAGAACACGGTGACTACGCCACCAACCTTGCACTGCAGGTGGCCAAGAAAGCCGGCGCGAATCCGCGCGAATTTGGTGGCTGGTTAGCGCAAAAATTAGCCCAGCACGATGCCATTGCGGAAGCCGATATTGCCGGGCCTGGATTTATTAATATCCGCTTAGCCGCCGCTGCCCAGGGTGAGATTGTCGCCCAGATTCTGCAGGCAGGCGCGGACTACGGTTCGAATGACTCCTTTGCAGGCAAGAAGATTAACCTGGAATTTGTGTCTGCCAACCCCACGGGCCCGATTCACCTGGGCGGGACGCGGTGGGCCGCCGTCGGCGATTCGCTAGGCAGGGTACTCACGGCTTCCGGTGCAGAAGTCACCCGCGAGTACTACTTCAATGATCACGGCGGCCAGATCGATCGCTTCTCGCGCTCCCTTGTTGCCGCAGCTAAAGGCGAGCCCACGCCGGAGGACGGCTACGGCGGAGATTATATTCGCGACATCGCAAACGCGGTTGTGGAAAAGAACCCCAACGCGCTCGAGGGCGATGCTGCGCAGGTGCAGGAGGCCTTCCGCGCCGATGGCGTAGAGATGATGTTTGCCCAGATCAAGCAGTCCCTGCATGAATTTGGCGTGGATTTTGATGTCTACTTCCACGAAAATTCGCTGTTTGAGTCTGGGGCGGTAGATAAGGCCCTTGAGACCCTGAAGTCTGAAGGCCACCTTTATGAGGCGGATAACGCGTGGTGGCTGAAATCTACCGACTATGGCGATTCTAAGGATCGCGTCGTGGTGAAATCGGACGGCAATGCGGCGTACATCGCCGGCGATATCGCCTACGTGGCCGATAAATTCGACCGCGGTCACGATCTTAATATCTACATGTTGGGCGCTGACCACCACGGTTACGTCCCGCGCTTGAAGGCGGCGGCAGCTGCCTTGGGCTATGACGCCGATGGCGTCGAGGTGCTCATTGGCCAGATGGTCAACCTGTTGCGCGACGGCAAGCCGGTGCGCATGTCTAAGCGCGCGGGCACCGTAATCACCATCGAGGATTTGGTCGCCGCCATTGGTGTCGATGCATCGCGTTATTCGCTGGTGCGCTCTTCCGTGGACCAGTCCATCGATATCGACCTGGGCCTGTGGGAGTCGCAGTCCTCGGATAATCCGGTCTACTACGTGCAATACGGTCACGCCCGGTTGTGCTCGATTGGACGCAAGGCAGCGGAGCTGGGGGTTAGCTCCGAAGCCGCGGACCTGTCGCTGCTGGAGCATGAGCGCGAGGGCGACCTTATCCGCACTTTGGGTGAGTTCCCTGCCGTAGTGGCAGATGCCGCGGAACTGCGCGAGCCGCACCGCGTGGCGCGCTATGCCGAAGAGTTGGCTGGCGTATTCCACCGTTTCTATGACACCTGCCAGGTTTTGCCCAAGGCAGGGGAAGAACAGCAGCCCATTCACAGCGCACGCCTCGCATTGGCGGAAGCATCCCGCGTCGTCCTGTCCAATGCCTTGACTATGGTTGGCGTGAGCGCACCGGAGAAGATGTAAATGGCTGATTTCAATGAGCTTCCCGCCCACGTGTGGCCGCGGAATGCAAGCCGCCAGGAAGACGGCGTCGTTACCGTAGCGGAAGTCCCTTTGCCGGATTTGGCAGAGGAATTCCAGACCCCGCTCTACGTCTTTGATGAGGACGACTTCCGCTCGCGCTGCCAGGACATGGCGCGTGCCTTCGGCGGGCCGGATCACGTGCACTATGCCTCCAAGGCGTTCATTTCCAAAAAGGTGGTGCAGTGGGTCAACGAAGAAGGCCTGTGTCTCGATGCTGCCGCGCTCAATGAGCTAAAGATCGCGCTCGCCGCAGAGTTCCCGGCCGCGCGCATTACGGCGCACGGCAATAATAAGGACGAGGAATACTTGCGCCTGTGCGTGGACGCGGGCGTGGGCCACGTGGTCATCGATAATGAACAGGAGCTCGAAGAGCTCAACCGCATCGCCGGCGAGGCAGGCGTGGTGCAGCCGGTAATGATTCGCGTCAAGCCGGGTGTGGACGCGCATACCCACGAGTTCGTGGCCACCTCGCACGAGGACCAGAAATTCGGTATTTCCCTGGCCACGGGCGCGGCATTCGCCGCTGCGAAGCGTTGCCTTGAGGTGAATAACCTCCACTTGAGCGGCCTGCACTGCCACGTGGGTTCCCAGGTTTTCAATGCCGAGGGTTTCAAACTCGCCGCCGAGCGCGTGCTGGAGCTCTACCGTCAGATCCACACCGAGCTGGGCGTTGACCTGGCCGAGCTGGACTTGGGCGGTGGCTTTGGTATTCCGTATATGCCTTATGAGGAAGCCCTGAATATTGACCGCGTGGCCCAGGACATGCTGCGCGCCGTGGACCAGACCGCGGAAGAACTCGACATTAAGGCGCCGTTCCTCCTCGTGGAGCCGGGGCGTTCCTTGGTGGCCGGTTCTGCCGTGACCGTTTACCGCGTGGGTACGGTCAAGGACGTGGAAACCGGTAAGGCCGATTTGCCGGTGCGTCGGTATATCTCCATCGATGGGGGAATGTCCGATAATATCCGCCCCGCACTCTATGGTTCCGAATACGATGTGCGCCTGGTGAACCGCTTTAGTGATGGTGAGATGGTGCCCTCGCGCATCGTTGGCTTCCACTGCGAATCCGGCGATATCCTGCTGGAGGAAGGCGAATTGCCCAATGATATCCAGCCGGGGGACTTGCTCGCCTTCGCGGCCACCGGCGGGTATCAGTACATGATGTCGTCTCGGTATAACGGCGCGGTGCGCCCGGCTGTGGTTGCAACGCGCGTGGGAAATACCAAGCCCATGTTGCGGCGCGAAACCATCGAGGACCTCTTGTCCTTGGAAGTGGATTAAGTCAGTACTACCCCCGTTAAGCAGGTGCCGCATCCGGCCCGTGCGGCGGAGGTTTTCTGTAGCTGAACGAATATTATCCCCCGCATGTCGCAATATAGACAGCTCGTTCTGTATAGTGACCTGTAGCCGCGTAAAGCGGGAGATATTTTCCACCACTAAATCGACATGGAGACGGACTATGGATGCTTCAAACAGTGAGCTACAGCTACATTCGCGTACCGGCAAGGGTGAAGGCGAAACCGTTGGCATCGCGCTGCTTGGATTCGGCACCGTGGGCGCGGAAGTTTTCCGCCTCTTAGATGAGAATGCGGATGCCTTTGCTCATCGCATCGGTGGGCCAGCAGAGATCCGTGGCATCGCCATCCAGAATAAGAATAAGCTGCGCCCGGGCGTGCCCAGTGAATTGTTGACCGATGATGCCAAGGCCCTGATCTCCCGCGATGATATTGACTTGGTGGTGGAGGTCATCGGCGGGATCGATTTCCCGCGCGAGCTGGTGTTGACCGCGCTTAATTCCGGCAAGTCCGTGGTGACGGCGAATAAGGCGCTCGTTGCTGCGCATGCTGATGAATTGGCCGAGGCAGCGGAACGCTCCGGCGTTGACCTCTACTTTGAGGCCGCCGTGGCCGCCGCCATCCCCGTCGTGGGTATGCTGCGTCGCTCCCTGGCAGGTGACCAGATTGAGCGCATCTCTGGCATCGTCAATGGCACGACCAACTACATCTTGGACGCGATGGAATCCACCGGCGCCACCTATGACGAGGCCCTAGCGGAAGCTACCCGCCTGGGCTATGCCGAGGCGGATCCCACCGCGGACGTGGAGGGGCATGACGCCGCATCGAAGGCCGCCATCATGGCCTCCATCGGCTTCCACACCCGCGTGAAGTTCGAGGACGTGCACTGCGAGGGCATTACGGATATCACCGCAGACGATATTGCCGCGGCAAACGATGCCGGCTATTCCATCAAGCTGCTCGCCATTTGTGAGCGCCTGCGCCGCGAGGATGGATCCGAAGTGGTCAACGCGCGCGTGCACCCGACCCTGGTGGCTAAGGATCACCCGCTGGCTTCTGTCAGCGAGTCCTATAACGCAATTTTCGTTGAGGCTGAGGCCGCCGGGTCGCTCATGTTCTACGGCAATGGTGCCGGCGGCAACCCTACCGCCTCGGCAGTGCTTGGCGATGTCGTCGGTGCCGCCCGCAATATCGTGCACGGCGGTCGCGCGCCTGGCGAGAATACCTACGCCAACCTGCCCATTTCAGACTTTGGCGAGGTCGATACCCGCTTCCACATCGATATGGAAGTCCAGGACCGCGCCGGCGTCTTGGAAGTCATTTCGGCGCTCTTCGCACAGCATGGGGTATCCCTGCGCACCGTGCGCCAAGAAGACGGCGAGGACACCGCGCGCCTTATCGTGGTCACCCACGCCGCCAAGGAAGCAACCCTGGAAAACATCGTCTCCGCCTTGGGCGAGCTCGATGAGGTCAAGGCCGTTCACTCGGTCATCCGCCTGGGCAGCTAAATCGGTTCGATATATTAGTCACCATGAGCATCGAAGTTGAAGTCGGCACCAAAGCGATAGTCACCGTCCCAGCCTCCACAGCGAATTTGGGACCGGGATATGACACCCTGGGCATGTCATTGAGCATGTACGACACCGCCGAGGTGGAGGTCATTCCCTCCGGCCTTGAGGTGGAGATTTTTGGCGAGGGGGCAGAAGACCTCCCGCGCGATGGCTCGCACCTGATGGTCAAGGCCATCCGCTCTGCGCTAGCTGCCGCCGAAGCCACGGTGCCAGGGCTGCGCGTGGTCTCGCATAATACGATTCCCCAATCGCGCGGCCTGGGTTCTTCGGCATCTACGGCGGTCGCCGGCGTGGCCGCGGGCAATGCCTTGGCGGGTAACCCGCTGACCCAAGAGCAGATCGTGCAATTGTCCTCGGCGTTTGAGGGCCACCCAGATAATGCCGCGGCCTCGGTGCTGGGCAGTGCCGTGGTCTCGTGGACGACGGTGCCTGTCGATGGCCGCTCCTTGCCGGAATACAAGGCCGCTACCATCAACGTGCATCCCGATATCCGGGCGACCGCGCTGGTGCCGGATTCCCATGCTTCCACCCAGGCGGTGCGCCGCGTGCTGCCTTCGCACGTGACGCATTCCGATGCCGCCTTTAACGTCTCCCGTACCGCCGTCCAGGTAGCCGCATTGCAGAACTACCCAGAGCTTTTGTGGGAAGGCACCCGCGATCGCTTGCACCAGCCGTATCGCGCCGGCGTGCTGCCCGTGACCGCGGAGTGGGTGAACCGCCTGCGCAACCGCGGGTACGCCGCCTATCTTTCTGGGGCGGGACCGACGGTGATGGTGCTGCACACGGAGGACATCGACGAGAGCATTCTTGATGATGCCCGCGAGCAGGGCCTCCGCGTCTTCGATCTCAAGGTTGCGGGCCCGGTCCGCGTGGAAGTTACGCAGGCTTAATCTCGATGTGGCAGACCTCGGGGCGCTGCATCGGCGTTAGGGCAATGTCCGCGTCCGCGCCGCTGGCTTCTTGCAAAAAGCCAGCGTGTATTGCACAGACAAAGGGGCTTGGGGTGGTTCCGGAGGAGACGAACGGGCAGGCATTCAGCTCGATTTCGGAAGGATCCGCGCCCTGCGAAGGATCAAAACCCATATCGCGCAGGGTGGCAAAAAGGGTGTCGAGCGCCCCGCTCTGGATATCCGCGCCCGTTGCGCGCGCCCATTGCCGTCCCAGCTCTCGGGCCTGTGGGGAAGAGAAATCATCGAGCTCTTCCTTGCCCGCGAGCATGGTAGTTAGCACGCTAATGAGGCTGACATATTCGTCTGCGATGGCGCGGTTATCCGGCACGCGCGCCTGGAAAATCAGGGACGGGCGCCCGCGCCCGGTGCTGTGCTCTGGAACGGCGGTCACGGCACCGACATGAATGAGTTCATCGATATGCCCGCGCGCGGTATTGACGTGCATGCCTAAATCTTTTGCTACCTCCGCAGCACGGGCTCCTCGCGGGTAGTGCTGGAGCTGCGTGAGCACCTCGTGCTGCTTAGGGGATAGCTTGAGTGCTTCTGGGAAAAGATCGGTGCTTGGGCGGGGGAGCGAATTAGGCATGCGATTAACTTCGTATCTCTGAGTGCTGATGAGGGGCTTGATTAACAGAAATCTTATCTTTAGCCACGCTATAGGATACGGTATCGCCCGTATCTATACCTAAAGCTACTTGCCTACTCACCGGCACGGTAATCGTGTGCCCGCCCATATCCAGGCTCAGCCGGGCATCCGCCATGCTGGCCGCTTCCACCGCGATGACCTTGGTGGACCAGCGATTGACCCCGGTAGAGGCTTCAGAGGCAAGGTGCACGTCGCTTGGCTTAAACGTGACCGCTACCGTATCTCCGGAGCGGAGATAGCTCGCGTCGCCGGTGATGGTTGTGCTCCCGCAAGAGACGATGGTCTCGGTAGCGGTGGCGTTTTCGACGGTGCCCTCTACACGGTTGAGCCCGGCGATGGAAGCCACGAAGCCGGTGGGCGGCACATCGAGGAGGTCCGCGGCTGGGCCCTGGGCAGTGACGCGGCCGGAATTCATGACCACCATGTCATCGGCAAGCCCGGCAATATCCAGCGCATTATGGGTCACCAGCAAGGTGGTCCGGTCGCGGCGGGTAGCGCGCAGGAAGCGGCGCCACTTGCTGGCGGATTCCACGTCGATGGCCGCCAAGGGCTCATCCAGAATCAGGATGGTGGGCCGCGCGGCGAGCGCGCGGACGAGGGCCACTTGGGCGGCCTGGCCGCCGGAAAGGGCGGGCACGGGGACATCGTTAAGCTCACGCAAGCCCGCCGCCTCCAGCAACTGCGTGGCACGTTGCTTATCGCGGGTGACCATCGCGATGGCTTGGTTGGCGGTGGCTCGCGGTGGCAGGCCGGGGCGCTGGGTCAGCAGGACGATGTCATCCTGGTTGGCGTTAATCTCCGCGCCGGTCAGCCGTCCGGCGATGCGGCTCATCAGCGTGGTTTTGCCCGAGCCATTGGAACCGACGATCGCGGTGATCGCGCGCGGGCTAAATTCCGTGGTTTCCCCATCCGCCGTGACGGATAGGGCAGGGGCATTATCCGGGGCGGTCAGGGCGCGGAGTTTCTCGTAGTCCATGCTGTGCAGCTCGCGGGCCTGCGCCTGATAGGAACGCTGGAGGAGCGAGGGCAGCCCGGCGAGGGCGAGGCAGACAATCGCCATCGCGATGAGGATGGCGGAGAGCACGTAGGCGCCATCGGTATCGACCTCGCGCTCCAAATAAATGCCGAGCGGCATCGTGCGGGTCACGCCCGGCTGGGAGCCCGCGAAGGTCAGCGTGGTGCCGAACTCGCCGAGGGACCGGGCAAAGGCAAGGCCGGCGCCGGTAGCAAGGGCGGGGGCGATGGAGGGGATGGTGATTTTGCGCAGTACCTCCCAGCGGGAAAGGCCTATGCTGGCGGCAGAGGCCAAAATCTCCTGATCCAATTGGCGCAGGGCGGAATCGACCGCCACCACGACGAAGGGCAAGGCGACGAAGCACTGCGCGGCGATGACGCCCGGGAAAGCAAAAGCAAAATGGAAGTCGATGGCGTCTAGAAGCGGGGACAAATAGCCCCGGCGGCCAATGGCGGCGGTCAGCGCCAAACCGCCCACCACGGGTGGCATGGCCAGGGGCAAATAGATGAATAGGCGGATAACGCCGCTGCCCCGGCCAAGCTGTTGGACCCATAAGGCAAGACCGGTCCCCAGTACCATCGCCAGCAGCATTGATTGGAATGCCGCGGTGAAGGACAGCTTGAGCATGTCCCAAATCTCCGGTTTGGCGAGGTATTCGCCGATGCGGTCCCACGGTACGCGCAGACCCAGCGAGGCTACGGGAACGAGGATAACAACGACCGCGATGAGGCCGATAAGGCCGATAACGAGGGGAGACTGAAGACGAATGGGCTGGGGAGGGGTCATTGATTAATCTGCTGGGTTAAAGCCGTACTCTTCCCAGGTCTTATCAAAGTCATCGGCCAACAGGTCGAGGACCTTTTGTGCCTCTTCTGGGTGCTCAGCCTCGGCGGAGACTGCGCCCAGGATCTGGTTGGCAAACTTATCAGCATCCGGGATCTCGATGACCTCTACATCATCGCCAGCGGCCGCGGCGTCGGTGGAGTAGACCCAGCCGGCATTGGCCTCACCGGAGACGACTTTGCCCAAAACGTCAGCGACCTGCTGCTCCTGGGAGGCGGGCTTTACGTCCAGGTCGTTTTCTTCGATGATCTGGGAAGAGATATCGCCGCAGGGAACCTGCGGGTCACAGATGACGAAGCGGTCTTCGTTCTGCAGATCCTCGATGGAGTGGATATTGCCCGGGTTGCCCTTCGGTACGACCATCACCATGACGTTGGTGGCAAGCACCTTCGGGTCCTTCACAGTTCCGTCATTGATTGCCTTGTCCATGGTCTTTTTGGACGCGGTAAGCAGCAGGTCCGCAGGAGCGCCCTCGCTGAGCTTATTGACCAAGTCAGAAGAGCCGCCATTTTGGAACTCGAGGTCAACCGGGGTGTCGAGCTCGGAAGCGCGCTTTTCTAGTTCGTCATTGATGACGCGGGTGGACGATGCAGCCAAGAGGTTCAGGCTGGTCTGCTCTGCATCGGAGGTGGTGGAGGTATCGGGAGAGCAGGCGGAGAGCGCCAAGCCGGTCGCAGCAACGGCGGCTGCGGCAAATTTCTTATTCATAGTGAATGCTCCGTGTTATATAGACAACTATGTACGAGAGATAGAGTTATCACCATTTAGCCTATCGATTTGCACGGGAATACACTACGAAATTCGCGTGAACTTGATGTGATAGTCGTTTTCTTCTTCCTTGAGGTAAGACAGCTCGAATTCCTCCGCGCGCTCTTCCACTTCCTTGAGTAGAGGGAGTGGGTTGTGCGGGGCGATGAGGATCATGGCTTGGCCCACGTTCAGGGTGCCCAAAGCGCCGTGGATGGCGCCGTGGCGCACGGCGTGGGGGATTTCGGAGGCGTTGAGGGTGGGAATGGAGTTCTGCTGGGAGGTATCAGTGATGGGAAGTTCCATGGGAAGCGTCATCCTTTCGGAGGTGGGGTGAGGTTTTACCTTGCCACCAATATTAGTACGATTAAAACCGTGATAAATAATAGGCTCGCGCACCGATTCTTCTTCCTTGCCTGCGCGGGGCTGTCCTTGCTTGTTGGGCTCGCCGCGGGGGCATCCCTGCTCGGCGTGGGGTTCTCGCCGGCAGCGTCTCTAGCTGCCGATCATGGCCCCTTGATGGTCTTTGGTTTTGTTGGCGGCGCCATCGGGCTGGAGCGCGCCGTCGCCGTGCGCACGCGGTGGGCCTGGGTAGGACCCATCTTCCACGTCGCCGGGTTCGTGGGCATCATGGCGGGCTTACCGCGGCAGGTCCCGGCTTTGTGCTTCGCAGCAGGCTTCATAGTGCTCGGATTTATCTATGCCACCATCCACCGGCGCCAGCCCGCCCTGTCCATCATCGTGCAGGCCACCGGCGTCATCGGCGGGGTAGCGGCGGCCCTGCTGTGGGCCATGGAACCGGCGTTTTCTACCGCGATGCCGCTGTGCGTGCTCTACGTGGTAGCGACGATCATCGGCGAGCGCATGGAGCTTGCCCGCATCACCATGGCTGGCACGCAGGCGGAAAAGCGGCTTACGCTGTGGGTTTTGGGGTTGGCGGCGCTGAGCGTGGTCTATATCCTCTCCCCGGCAGTGGGCTATCGCGCGATGGGCGTGGCGCTTATCGGCGTTGCGGTTTCTACCGTGCGCGTGGATGTGGCGAAGAACCTAGTGCGCTCGCGCGGGCTGCCACGCTATTCCGCCGCGTGCATGCTCGCCGGGTATTTTTGGTTGGCCCTCGGCGGCTATTTCTGGCTGCTCTATGGCGAAAGCTCCGGCTTTGCCTACGACGCCTCTGTACACGCCATCTTTTTGGGCTTTGTCATGTCCATGATTTTCGCGCATGCCCCCATCATCATTACCTCCGTCATCCGCCGCCACTTGCCCTACCACCCGGTGCTTTTCCTTCCCGTGGCGGTCTTGCACGGCGGGCTGGCGCTGCGCATGCTTGCCGATGTCGCCCGCCACACCGTCGCCTACCAGGTAGGTGGGCTGACGACCCTCGCCGCCGTCTTGGTTTTCCTCGCCTGCGGCATTACTTTGACGGTGAAGGAGGCCCGCCGTGCACATTAATGACATCTCCCTGGCCGCCCGCAGCCGCTGGCACATCGTGACCGCCGCGCTTATCGGCGCGTGGGTGCTCATCGGCATCGGCATCAACGTGGCGGGCTACTTGGGCGCGCCCGTGGTGTGGTGGGATCTCATCCACCCGCTGACCATCGGCGCGCTGACCACCGCCATCATCGTATTTTCCACCCATTTCACCGAGGCGCTTACCCGCACCGCCAATAACGGTTACCGGGGCGTGGGCGCGCGCGTGGCGCTCATCCAGGTGGGCCTTATCCTGCTCATTATCGATCGCGCGGGGTATGACTGGGGCCTGCTTGCCGATGCCGCCTCCCTCCTCATCATCGCCGCCCTTGTCTGGCAGCTCGTCTTTATCTACACGCGTTTGCGCGGATCGCTTTCTGGATCGTTTGCGGTGACGGTGCCGTTTTATGCGGCCGCATCCATCTTCATGATTTCCTCTGTAATCCTCGTGATTTTAAGCGGCAATGGCGTGGGCGACTATTCCTTCCTCGTGGCCGCCCACTCGCGCGGCATGGTCTGGGGGTTCGCGTGGCTGACCATTGTGGGCACCATTGTGACGCTGCTTCCCACTTTGTCTAATACCGCTATTTCGCCTATCGCGCGGGCGCGGTGCACGCGCGGGCTCATTGTCTACTGCGCCGGGCTGGCACTGACCATGGTTTGCGGCGCGGTGGGGTGGACGCGCGCGGCGGGCATCGCCCAGCTGCTCGTCGTTCTAGCCGCCATCATGATCATCCAACCGGTACTGGCCACCGTGCTGGGGTGCAACCCCCGGCTCACCACAGCATCGGTATCCGTTATCGCAGGACTGCTGTGGATGGTGGCCCTGTGCGCCGGCGATGCCGTCGCCGCAGCGCTCGGCGCTTACCCGCGCGTCATCACGCTGTTTGTGGTTCCGGCCTTCATCGGCGGCGGCATTTTGCAGCTGGTCACCGGCGTCTTGCACCATCTCTTGCCCACGCTGGTGGGAGGCGGTCCTGCCAAGGTGCACCACGGCCGGGATACCGCGGACCGCGCCGGTTTTGCCCGACTCGTCCTCATCAACCTCGGCGCCCTGCTGAGCCTTGTCAACGCCCTTTCTGCTGGGCTTATCCTCATGGGGATAGGCTTAGCATTAAACGTGCTTGCCGTGGGACGCGCCGTCTACCAACAACAGAATCTGGAGAATTAAATGCTTAGTGTTTCTTCCCCACAGCCACAGGATAAGCCGCCGGAGTCCGGTAACTCCCAATGGGCCTCGTGGTTACTTATCGGTATCGCGCTGGCCGCGGTGATCGCGCTCGCCCTAGTCAATACCACCTCTAAGGACTCTCAACCGGCGGGCTCTGTTGCCGAAGGTGAAACCCACACCATTGACGTAGAAGTCGATGGTATGGCCTTCGTCCCCAACCACGTTGATATCGATCCCGGCACCCACTTGGTGGTTAACTTCACCAATACCGGGGACCAAGTCCACGATCTAAAGATTGGTGATGCCGAAACCGGCCGCGTCGATCCCGGCGATACCGTGCAGCTCGATGCCGGTGTCATCGAATCCAGCATCGAAGGCTACTGCACCATTGCCGGTCACCGCCTGCAAGGTATGACCTTTGACGTCAACGTGGACGATTCCGCGCCAAGCACCGGCGGGCACGATCACCACCACGCCGTGGCAGGGGCATCCAACCCGCACGTTGATGTTCCGAGCGCCGCCGAACTCGGTGCCTCCCGCGAAGGTTTTAGCGCCTATGACGCCTCCCTGGCGCCGGCGGCTAATACCACCACGCACGAAGAAACCTGGTCGATGACCGAGGAAATCGTTGAGGTAGCCCCAGGAGTTAAGCAGATGCAATGGCTTTTTAATGGCCAGGCGCCAGGGCCGACGCTGCGCGGCAAGGTGGGCGATAAGTTCAAGATCACCATCAAGAACGAGGGCAGCATGGCCCATTCCATCGACTTCCATGCCGGTGAAGTCAACCCGGATGAAAACATGAAGTCCATCCAGCCTGGGGAAGAACTGACCTACGAATTCACCGCGAATCGCTCCGGCATTTGGATGTATCACTGCTCAACCGCCCCGATGTCCCTGCACATCGCGAACGGCATGGCCGGCAATGTCATCATCGATCCACCAGATCTCAAGGACGTGGATGCCGAATATAACTTCATTGCCAACGATGTATTCCTCGGTGAGGAAAAGACCGGCGCCGATGCCCAGCGCGTGGCCGATGGCGACTTCGACCTCATGGCCTTCAATTACTACCCCAGCCAATACGATGTCGACCCCATTAAGGCCAAGGTGGGCGATACCGTGCGGTTGTGGATCATGAACGTAGGCCCCGATCAACCGCTTAGCTTCCACGTGGTGGGCGAACAATTCGATACCGCCTACAAGGAAGGTGCTTATCTCATCAAGGACGAGGATAAGACCGGCTCGCAGGCCCTCGATCTGCTCCCCGCACAAGGCGGGTTCGTGGAGCTGACCTTCAACGAGCCCGGAACGTATTCCTTTGTCAACCACATCATGACTAACGCGGAAAAGGGACAGCACGGCAAGTTCGTCGTTACCGAATAAAGCGTTACCAACCCAACCCCGCCGTTCGTTCCCGCGCACTTCGTTCCCCCGCCCTTCGCGCTCACCAGGGCACTGTAGAGAGGTGAATCCACCTCTCCTCGTGAGCGCAAAGGGCGGGGGTCCTTTGATCGCAGCCTCCCCCTTGGCGCTCACTGGGCGGAAGTATCTACGGCCGCGCCGCTTTGCCGGTGAGCGCGAAGGGCGAGTGGGGGCGCGGGGTGGGCGCATGGGTAGCGTCGGAGTAGATGCAGCCAGAAGGAAACCGCCGCGGGCCATCCATCTACTGGACGACGCGCGGCGGTGGAAAGGGCCTAGGAAACTACCTAGGCACCGTGGCCCGGGGTTTCTCCCTCCAATTGC
This sequence comes from Corynebacterium sp. KPL2830, assembly GCF_040225635.1. Taxonomy (NCBI): domain Bacteria; kingdom Bacillati; phylum Actinomycetota; class Actinomycetes; order Mycobacteriales; family Corynebacteriaceae; genus Corynebacterium; species Corynebacterium sp. KPL2830. Next base: position 67,098 of record NZ_JBEHFR010000008.1, read on the forward strand.
TTCCGGTTGGAGCGGATAGGCTCCCACGCGGTATTGGAGCGCATCGGGGTGGTGCGTTCATCGCGGGAGCGGTACACCACGTAGGGGCGGGTGACGTAGCCAACCGGTGCCGAGAATGCGTGGACGAGGCGGGTAAAGGGCCACACGGCGATGATGGTGAAACCGCAGAGGACGTGGACCTTAAATTGCCATGGGGCACTGGCCATGAGGTCGGGCTGGATGTTGAAGATCAACAGCTGGCGCAGCCACGGGGAGATGGTTTCGCGGTAGTCGTACCCACCGGTGCCGGCGAGGTCAAAAAGCTGCAGGGTAAAGGTGGCAAAGGAACCCGATACCAGCGCGAGGCCGAGCAGCGCGTACATGACCTTGTCCGAGGTGGATGTGGACAAGAACACGGAGCGGTTCTTTAGCCTGCGGTACAGCAAACCGGCAAAGCCCAGCAGAACCGCCAGCGCGGCAATGGAGCCTGGAATGGTGGCCAGGAGGTGGTAGGCGTGATCGCTGATGCCAACGGCCTGGGTCCAAGACTTGGGGAATGCCAAGCCCATCAGGTGGCCGATGACGACGAAGACCATGCCCCAGTGGAAGAGCGGCGAGGATAAACGCAGCAGCTTGGATTCATAGATTTGGGAGGAGTGGGTGGTCCAACCGAATTGGTCGGAACGCCACCGCCAGAAGATACCCACGAAGAACGCCGCGATGGCTAACCACGGGAAGGCACCCCAGAGGAAGTTATCAAACATAATGTGGCTCCTAGACGAGGTCTGGTTGGGTAGTGGGGAAGGGAAGGTCTGCAATGCCGACCATCTCGGCGGGTGGGCCGGTGCGGATGAGATCGACGTACTTTTGCGCGGTATCAGAATCGACTTCTGGAAGGGCCTTGCACAGCGCGACGATCAAGCTGACATACGGCGAACGCTCGCGAGCGAGGGCCGCGCGCAGCACCTCGATTCCTTCGCGGTAGCTGGCCACCAATTCAACGGCGCGCTCGTGGGTTTCCCCCTCGCTCATGGCGAGGGCTTCGAGGACCACGCAGAGGTGATCGGGTAGTTCTTCATCCGAAATCTCGAAGCCGAGCGACTCCAATTGCTGGCGGAAGGACAAAATGGCCATTCCGCGCTGGCGGGTATCGCCGACGGCGAAGTAGGACAGGTACAGCGCGCAGCGTCGGCGCTGGTCAAAGGTCTCGACGTAGTGTTCTTCCAAGCCGCGGGGGCCGATGCTGCGGGCCCATTCGGCGAAGTTGATGAAGTCGGTGGCGATGGCCAGCGGTAGGTCATCTACTTGGTCTTCGACCGCGGAGAGGCGGTCAAAGATATCTTCGCCGGGGTAATTCAGCAGCACGGACACGGCCATGGCGACGATTCGCCGCTGGTCTTCGGTGACTTCGACCGGCGTGACAAATTCATTGGGGACTTGACCTGTGTGGGTGCGCAGCGTCTTTTCGACGTCCTTGGCACCGCCCATGGAACCGATGCCAGCGGGTGTTCCGAATCCAGCCACGGGGGCATCGCCACCCTGCGGGGCCGATTGCCGCTGCAGGGATTCCTGGCGCTTGCGGAGTTTATCGAAGATATTCACGGCTTAACCTACTTCCGCGGCGGGAACATGGCATCGGGCCGGTCACCGCTCCAGGAGAGTAGCGAGACCTTGCCCTGTGGTTCGGCGCCGTGGGTGCAGGCTTCGGGTGCGCCCATGCCCAGGTCGTGGAAGACGTCTTCGGAGGCCTTGGCCGGGTCCACATCGCCGAACGGGTCCAAGTCGGTAATGCCGCGCGGGGATTCGGGCGAGGCGGTGGGGATGACGTAGCGGTCATCGTATTTAGCGATGGACAACAGGCGGTACATGCCTTCCATCTCCCTGCCTGTCATGCCTACTGCCTGGGCGATTTCCTCCTGCGGCTCATTGCCCAGGTTGATATCGCGCATATACGAGCGCATGGCGACGAGCCTGCGCAACGACTTTTCCACTGGGACGGTATCGCCGGCGGTAAACAGGCCAGCCAGGTATTCCAGCGGAATGCGCATATTCGATAGCGCCGAGAAGAGGATCTTGTGGTCCTCGCCGTCGTTGCCGGTCGCGGTCACCTTGTCAACGATGGGGGACAGCGGCGGGATGTACCAGACCATCGGCAGCGTGCGGTACTCCGGGTGCAGCGGCAATGCGACGCCGTACTTGAAGATGAGGTCGTAGATCGGGGACTGCTGTGCTGCATCGATCCAGGAGTGCGGGATGCCCTCGGCCTGGGCCGCGCGGACTACCTCCGGATCGCGGGGGTCGAGCATGATCGACTTTTGGGCCTCGAAAAGGTCCTGTTCATTTTCGGTAGAGGCGGCCTCGGCGACGCGGTCGGCATCGTAGAGGATGACGCCCAAGTAGCGCAGGCGGCCTACACAGGTCTCGGAGCACACAGTGGGTTGGCCAACCTCGAGGCGCGGGTAGCACAGCGTGCACTTTTCGGCCTTGCCGGTCTTGTGGTTGAAGTAGACCTTCTTATACGGGCAGCCGGATACGCACATGCGCCAGCCGCGGCAGCGGTCCTGGTCCACTAGGACGATGCCGTCTTCGGTGCGCTTGTACATCGCGCCAGAGGGGCAGGAGGAAACGCAGGTCGGGTTCATGCAGTGCTCGCAAATACGCGGCAGGTAGAACATGAACGAGTCCTCGATTTCCTTCTTGACCTCGAGGTTCATGTTGTGGAGCACGGGGTCATCGTCAAGCGTGGCAGTAGAGCCACCCAGGTTATCGTCCCAGTTGGAGGACCATTCGATCTTGCCGATGTCCCGGCCGTCGATCTGAGAGACCGGTTTGGCGGTGGGCTGGGTCTTCTGTCCCGCCTCGGCGCCCATGAGGTCCTCGTACTGGTAGGTCCAGGGCTCGTAGTAATCCTGGATGGTGGGCAGGTTGGGGTTGTGGAAGAGGGTGGCTAGCTTTTTGAGGCGCCCGCCGGCCTTGGGCTTGATCTTGCCGGAGGCCGTGCGCTCCCAGCCGCCCTTCCACTTTTCCTGGTCCTCCCAGGTGCGCGGGTAGCCGAGGCCGGGGCGGGTTTCGACGTTATTGAACCAGATGTACTCGGTGCCTTCGCGGTTGGTCCATGCCTGCTTACAGGTAACTGAACAGGTGTGGCAGCCAATGCACTTGTCCAAGTTCATGATCATGGAGATTTGGGCCATGACTTTCATTAGTAGGATACCTCCTGGGAACGGCGGCGAACGCGGGTGACTTCATCGCGGTTATTGCCGGTAGGGCCGATGTAGTTGAAGTGGTAGGTTAGCTGGCCATAGCCGCCAGCGATGTGCACCGGTTTGATGGAAATGCGGGTCAGCGAGTTGTGCGTGCCGCCGCGGCGGCCGGTGTGCTCGTTGATCGGCGTGCCCACGGTGCGCTCCTGTGCGTGGTTGCACAGCATGGTTCCCTCTGGGATGCGGTGGGAAACGATGGCGCGGGCGGAAACAACGCCGTTGCGGTTATATACCTCAACCCAGTCATTGTCCGTGACGCCGATTTTCTCGGCGTCCTTATTGGACATCCAGACCACCTGGCCACCGCGCGAGATGGAAAGCACGTGCAGGTTGTCAAAGTACTGCGAGTGGATGGACCACTTATTGTGCGTGGTGAGGTAACGCAGGGTGACCTCGGCCTCGCCCCGGTCATTGGTCAATTCCGTGCCCGGCGCGAATTCACCGTGCATGTGGACGTGATCTAGCGGTGGGCGGAAGATCGGCAGCGATTCGCCGTAGTCCATAAACCAGTCGTGGTCGATGTAGTATTGCATGCGGCCGGTCAGCGTGTGCCAGGGCTTTTCAAACTCGACGTTGATGGAAAAGGCGGTGTAGCGGCGCTTATTGCGCTTATCGGCGGTCCACTCGGGGGAGGTGATGACCTCCTTCGGGCGTTCTTTGATGTCGTCCCACGTGATGCGTACGTCTTCATCGGGAGTGCCCAGTGGGGTGAGATCCTTGCCGGTGCGCGAGGACAGGAATTCAAAGCCCTGCTTGGCTAGCTCACCGTTGGAGACACCAGACAGGTGCAAGATGGCGTCGATGACCTTGGTGTCCTTGGACAGATCCACCAGCTCGCCCATGGAGGTCTCCGTGGTGCCACAGATGAGCTCGAGTTCTTTGACCTGCTTTTCCACGTTGAACTTGGTGCCGTGCACGCCGGTGCCGGCCTTGGCGGGAAGCGGGCCCAGGTGCGCCCACTTTTCGTAGACCTTGGTGTAATCGCGCTCGACAACGTGCAGCTTTGGCATCGTGACCCCAGGGATAAGGCCCTGTTCTTCGGGGTCGGGGACGATGCCGTTGGGCATGCCAAGCTCGTCCGGGCTGTCGTGGTGGCTCGGCTGGGTAATGACATCGCGTTGCACGCCCAGCCACTTGGTGGCTTTATCAGAGAGGGCTGCGGCCAAGTCCCGGAAGACCTCGTAGTCCGAGCGGGCCTCCCACGGCGGGTTAATCGCCGCGTTAAATGAGTGCAGGTACGGGTGCATGTCAGTAGAGGACATGTCGTGCTTTTCGTACCAGGTTGCGGCCGGGAAGATGAGGTCCGAAACCAGCGTGGTGGAGGTATTGCGGAAGTCCATGGTCATCATCAGATCCAGCTTGCCCTCCGGTGCCTTATCCACCCACTTGATGCTGCGCGGGCGGTCTTCAGGGGCGAGTTCTTTCGCGGTAGCGTCCGAGTCGATGCCCAAGAGGTGGCGCAGGAAGAACTCGGTGCCCTTGGCGGACGAGCCGAGCAGGTTGGTGCGCCAGTTGAGCAGGATGCGCGGCCAGTTCTCCTCAGCAGACGGGTTGTCATAGGAGAACTCTAGGCGGCCGCTTTCTAGCTCTTGGACCACGTAGTCATTGATGTCCATGCCGGCCCCATCGGCTTCATCGGCAAGGAAGAGGGAGTTGCGGTTGAACTGTGGGTAGGCCGGCATCCAGCCGCGGCGCATGGATTCTGCCATGGTATCGGAGACCATCTTGTCCCCGATGGAACCGTGGCTAGCCAGCGGCGAGCCCAAGTGGGACGCGCGCGAATTATCGTAGCGGTACTGCTCTGTGGCGAAGTAGTAGAAGCCGGTGGAAATCATGTGGCGCGGCGGGCGTTGCCAGTCGGCGGCCATGGCCCACTGGGTCCAGCCGTTGATGGGGCGCAGCTTTTCCTGGCCCACGTAGTGTGCCCAACCGCCGCCATTGACGCCCTGGGTGCCGCACATGGAGGTTAGCGCCAAGAAGGTGCGGTAGATATTATCGGCGTGGAAGTAGTGGTTGACGCCCGCGCCCATGATGATCTGCGAGCGGCCCTTGGAATCCGCGGCGTTTTGTGCAAATTCGCGGCCGATGCGGATAGCGGTATCGGCAGCCACGCCCGTGAGCTCTTCCTGCCAGGCGGGGGTGCCGACCTCGCTGGCATCGTGGAAGTCCTTCGGCCAGCTACCCGGCAGGTGGAGATCCTCGCGGTCGACGCCGTAGTGGGCGAGCATGATGTCAAAGACGGTGGTAACCAGCTTGCCGTCGACCTCGCGGACGGGGACGCCGCGGTGGACGATGCCCGCGCCAATGGGCTTGTCGGTCCCCACGTCCTCTGGGTTGGTATCCAGGTCAAAGCGGGGGAAGAGCACCTCGGCGGTGTCAAAGCTATTGGTTTCTGCAATGGACATGACCGGATCGGCGTTATCCAGCGCCAGGTTCCACTTGGCGCTCTCGTTATCCCAGCGGTCTGCCACGGTGCCGCCCGGGTCAACGATGCGCCCGTCTTCTTCCATCACCAGGCCACGGTGGGTGGCGTTGGGGGAGGAGTTCAAGGTGGCATCGGCAAGCTGCGAGGCGGTGAGGAACTTGCCTGGGGTGTAGGTGCCGTCGCCGCGGTCTTCCAGGGATACCAGGAAGGGCGAGTCGGTGTATTTGCGCATGTAATTCAGGAAGTACGGTTCCTGGCGGTCCACGTGGAAGGTCTTCAAGATGACGTGGCCCATGGCAAAGGCGAGCGCTGCATCCGTGCCTGGCTCGATGCGGGCCCACTCATCGGCGAACTTGGTGTTATCCGCAAAGTCGGGCGAGACCACGACGACCTTGGTGCCCTTGTAGCGCGATTCCACCATGAAGTGGGCGTCCGGGGTGCGGGTGACCGGGATATTCGAGCCCCACATCATGAGGTAGGAAGAGTTGTACCAGTCGCCGGATTCCGGGACGTCGGTCTGGTCGCCGAAGGTCTGCGGGGATGCCGGCGGCAGGTCGGCGTACCAGTCATAGAAGGAGAGCGCGACGCCGCCGATGGTCTGCAGGAAGCGCATGCCCGCGCCATAGGAAATCTGGGACATGGCCGGGATCACGGTAAAGCCGTTGATGCGGTCAGGACCGTACTTGCGGATGGTGTAGACGTGCGCGGCCGAGGCGATGTCGATGGCCTCTTCATAAGAGATGCGGATGAGCCCGCCCTTGCCGCGCTGGGAGATATACGCCTTGCGCTTTTCGGGGTTCTCTTGGATGGCGCGCCAGGCCAGGACGGAATCGCCGTGCTTAGCCTTTTCCTCGCGGAACATATCTACCAGCACGCCGCGGGCATACGGGTAGCGCACGCGGGTAGGAGAGTAGGTGTACCAGGAAAAGGAGGCTCCACGCGGGCAGCCGCGGGGCTCGTATTCTGGCATGTCATTGCCGGTGGTGGGGTAATCCACCGCCTGGGATTCCCAGGTGATGACGCCGTCTTTGACGTAGACCTTCCACGAGCACGAACCGGTGCAGTTCACGCCGTGGGTGGAGCGCACCATCTTGTCGAAGGCCCAGCGGTTGCGGTAAAAGACATCTGCCTGGCGGCCGCCCTTTAAGAAAAGTTGCTGACCAGAATCGGTAGCTTCGCCTTTGCGCAGGTAGGCACCGAACTTAAAGAGCGGATTTGAAGAGCCCTTTTCGGGCGCGAAGTATGCAGTCATGGGGTTGAAAGCTCCTAATTATCCGGGGAATGGTGCATTGGGGCGGGCGTAGTAGATCCACACCAGCACGGTGGTGATGGCGAAGTACACGGCGCAGCCCCAGAAGAACGTCGGTGCAGACATCATGGAGAGCAAGACACCTGCGACAAACGGGCCGAAGGCGCCGATGGCACCGGTCCAACCGATAACGCCGCCTGCTTGGCGCTTGGGCAAAATCATGGGCATTTGCTTAAACGTGCCGGCGTTGCCCAAGCCCGTGAAGAAGAAGAAAATGAGCATGGTTCCTAGGAACCACCAGACCTCATCCGGCTCGTCCGGGGTGAGGAAGAAGGTGGCCACGACGGTAAAGATGGTCATGCCCAGGCAGCCAATGAAGGTCCAGATGGCGCCGCCGAACTTATCGCACAGTGGGCCCCACAGGGCGCGGACGAGCGCACCGATAAGTGGTCCGAGGAAGGCGTAGCTCGCGCCGGCAGGCAGGTTCTCGTAGGTGCCGGCAAATTCGGAGCCTTCGCCGAAGATCTGGTTAATAAGCAGCGCGGTTTGCGCGGCGAAGCCTGAAAATGCGCCGAAGGTCATGAAGTAGACGACGGTAAGAATCCAGGTGTTCTTATTGCCAAAGATGTCCATCTGCTGGCGGAAATTCGCCTTCACGGGAACATCCTTGAGCAGGGTCCATGCCAGGAATGCGCTGACGATGGCCCACGGCACCAAGAAGATGGCGGGGTTGTGGACAAAGATTTCGCCGTCATCGGTGCGCTGCGGGGCAACAAAACCTACACCCAACAGGGTAAAGCCCATGAGCCATGGGGCAACCAGCTGGATGAAGGAGATACCGAAGTTACCGATGCCGGCCTGGATACCCAGCGCGGTACCGGACAGGCGCTTGGGGAAGAAGTAGCCGGTCGAGGGCATGAAGCCGGAGAACACGCCGCCGCCGATGCCGGAGAGGAAGGCGAGGGTCATCAGCCACCAGTAAGGGGTGGAGGAGTCCTGCACCGCGAAGAACCAGCCCAGCATGGGGATGATAAACAGCAGCGAGGAGCTGAAGACGAGCTTGCGCGTGCCGAGGATAGGCGGCAGGAACATGAAGATGAGACGGAAGATACCGCAGGCCAATCCGGGGATGGCGGTCAGCCAATAGAGCTGGCTGCGCGTTAAGTCGAAACCAATCTGGTTCAACTGCGGGGCAATTGCCGATACGAGGTACCAGGTGGCAAAGCCAATGATAAGAACAAATGTGGAGATCCACAGCGTGCGCCAGGCAATTTTGGAATCCCAGTGGTCGGAATCTTCTGGATCCCAACCTTGGATGACTTTGCCTGAGGTATCAAGAGCAGTCATGATTTCCTCACAGGTAGTAGGTCGTTCAACTCCTCAATTTACCGGCGACTATGCTCGAACAGGTAAATAAAAACGGTAAAATCCGTATCTAATTACGGCATACAAATGTTGCGTAATTCTTGATCGATTCCGATACCGCAGGTTAGCCCCATGTCCCAAGTGTGTTGGTATCGAAAACTGAATAATGTGATATTAACCACACTCCACAATGGGAAAGGAATGAGACTTATGCCCCAAAGGAAGGCACAGATAATCGTCAGCTCGGACCGCATTTTGTCCGGGGAAAAACCGAACCGCGCCGGGGAGAAAGCGGTAGAAATCCTGCGCACCCACGACATCGATGTCGCGCCACCGAGCATCGTGCCGGAGGGCTATACGCCAGTCGACGACGCGCTGCGCACCGCCGTGGATACCGGCACCGATATCGTCGTGGTCATCGGCGGCACCGGCATCGGGGCGGCGAACCTGACCCCAGAGGTCACCGAGCGCTATATCAAGGCCCGCCTCTACGGCCTGGAGACCCAGGTGCTCCTGCGCGGGCTCGAGTCCTCGCCCAAGGCGGGCCTCTCCCGCGGGATCATTGGCATGACCGACCACGGCGGCGGCAGCCTCATCATCAATTGCGCCTCGTCTACCGGCGCCGTCGCAGATGCCCTTGGGGTTATTGCGCCGCTGCTTGCCGATGTCTTCCGCTCCCGCGGCGAATAATGCCTCCCTCACCGTCCCTTCGCGCTCACGGGGAGGGCGGCGTGTACTTGCCTTAGCCGCGCCGGTGAGCGCGAAGGGCGGGGTGTGGCGGAATAGACTGCAATTCGGCCGGGGTATCATAATCGCGCTCGGCGCCGGTGCCGGCCACCTCGACGAAATCGGCGCCGCGGATAAGCCTGCGCACGGAGACATTGCGGGTGGACTCCAGCGCACCTAGGCACCCAAAGAGCGCAGCGGTATGCCACAGCGAACACAGGGGTTGTAAATACCCGTCCGCGGCGCGGGTAATCGCGGCACCGGCGGTGGGCGCGGCATGCAACGCTCCGTTCAGGTGTGGGAGCAGTTGCGGGGAATCGGGAGCATCCACCGCGAAGAGTGCCAGGCGGTCACAATGCGACAAAGCGCGCGCACCTGCCTCGATGCCGGCGACGGGGCCACCAAAAAGCGGCGACTCGCAGACCTGCGGCATACCGAGGTAGTGCGGGGAGATAACAATAGACGGCATGCCATAGGGAAGCTGGCGCAGCAGGCGGTCCACCAGGCGCAGGCCAAAGGCGCGTACCTGTGCCTTATCGGCCCCGCCCATGCGGCGCGATTGCCCGCCGGCCAAAATGATCGCGCCGTCCATTAAGCCTCCGGGAGGGTCCTAGACCAATCGCCGGAGCGCCCGCCCGACTTCGCCACGATGCCGCACCGGCGAATATACGCGGAGCGATCGACGCCCTTGACCATGTCAATGAGCGCTAAGGCGGCAACGTTGACCGCGGTCAGTGCCTCCATTTCCACGCCGGTGCGGTCGGCGGTGCGCACGGTGGCGGTGATCTTCACGTGGGCATCGGCAAGCTCGAGATCCACCGCGCAGCCATGCACGCCGATGGTGTGCGCGAGCGGCAGGAGCTCTGGGACCTTCTTCGCCGCGGAAATGCCGGCAATGCGCGCGACCGCCAGCACGTCACCCTTGGGCACGGTGCCCTCGCGCAGCGCGGTCATGACCTCCGGGGAGCAGGCGACCTCGCCCTCGGCGGTGGCGGTGCGCACGGTCGGCTGCTTCTCGGTCACATCGACCATGTAGGCGGTGCCGGCGGAATTGAGGTGGGTAAACTCCATGAAAAATTCTCCTCTTTAATACAGATAGACGGTGGTCTCTTCGCCCGCGGCGGGGGCGGGTCCATCAATGATGCAATACCCATTCGTACCGGCCAGCGAGACCACCCGGTGGCTGCCACGGCTTAACGCGCCAGTAATCCTGGGCTTTCCCGCAAAGCTTACGGTCACAGGAACGATGACGGGGCGTGCGCTTGCCGATGGCAGCGAAACCTCCACCTTCGCACTCAGCTGCACGGTCTCCCGCGGGTGCGGCTGGCCCGATAAGGCGGCGATAAGCGGGCGTGCATAGAGCTGGAAACCGACGAAAGCCGCCACCGGATTGCCCGGCAGCGCAAGCACCGGAACACCCCGCCACCTGCCGATGCCCTGCGGCGCACCGGGCCGCTGGTGAACGTGCCCGAACCACGAATTATCGCCCGTGCCCAGCACTACGTGCACCACATCGAAAGCGCCGGCCGATACCCCGCCGGAGGTAATGATGAGGTCGTGGGATGCGCTGAGCTCATCGAGCAATCTGGATAACTCCGCAGGATCGTCGCCCACGTGCGAGTAGGACTCCGTGTGGGCGAGGGAGGCGAGCATCGGACCATTGGAATCCGGCAGGCGCCCTGGGGCAAGTTCATCCGGATAGGTGGATAGCTCATTGCCGGAAGAAATCACCGCGATGCGCGGGCGCCGGTAGGCCCGCACGGAATAGATGCCGGTGGATATAAGCGCCGCGATAACCGCCGCGTTCGCGGTGGCGCCGGCAGGGGCAACTATGGTGCCGGGTTGTATATCTTCTCCAGCGGGGCGGATATGGGTTTTTGCAGGCGCGGCGGTGATGGTGACCTCGCGCGGCAACTCCGTGGGACCAGACGGGACGGTGGTGTTTTCTACTGGGACGACGATTAAGCCAGTGGCATCGCCCACCGGGGCCCCGGTCATGATGCGAACGGCCTGGCCGGCGGGAACTGCCTGAGCGGTTGCACCGGCGGGGACATCGCCTGCGACCGGCAGCGTCCACGGGCCCGTGCCCGAAATATCTGCGACACGGACGAGGAAGCCATCCATAGCGGAATTGGCAAACGGCGGGACGGGAAAGCGCGCGGTCGCATCCTCCGCTAATACCCGTCCGCACAGCGCGGGGCCAACGGGTACGGACTCTGCGCGCGGTGCCGGCGCCAGCGCCAAAACCGCGGAAAGGTGCTCAGAAATGGAACGCGATGCGGACATAAATAATTAGATTAGCCGCCTATGGCAGACATGGGACGATCCGGCTGCAAAAAGCCCTCATCATCAATGCCATGGCCCGGTTTCTTCGTCCACATTTCCCCGGCCCACGCCTCCATTAATTCCTCGTCGCTGGCGCCAGAGCGCATGAGATCCCGCAACTGGGTTTCGGAATTGCCAAACAGGCAGTTGCGCACGGCACCATCGGTGGTAAGCCGGGTGCGGTCGCAGTCGCCGCAGAAGGGATGGGTTACGGAGGCGATGATGCCGAGCTTGCCGGCGGTGCCATCGGGGGCGATAACATCCCATAAAGCGGCCGGGGCTGATCCGCGCGGCTCGCGCGCCGGGCGCATGGAAAAGTGGCTTTGTAGCCGGTGCAAGATGTCATCTGCGGTGACCATGTCTTCGCGGCGCCACTTTTCCCGCGGTCCGAGCGGCATCTGCTCAATAAAGCGCAGCTGGGCGCCCTGGTGCAGCGCATAGTCCGCCAGCGGGACAATATCTGCTTCATTGACGCCGGGCATGACCACGGCATTGATCTTGACGGGATTCAATCCGGCATCGGCTGCGGCGGCGATGGCTTCGAGCACGTGGGCTAGCCGATCGCGCCGGGTGAGTGCGGCATAGCGCTGTGGATCGATGGTATCTAGCGAGATATTAATGCGGTCGAGGCCTGCTGCGGCAAGCTTTGCGGCGCGCTTTTCCAAGCCCAACCCATTAGTAGTCAGCGCCGTCGACGGCGCAATGCCTTCATCCGTGGTGAGTTCCTTGGTAGCGGCGATGATTTTTTCCAAGGATTTGCGCAGCAGCGGCTCGCCGCCGGTAAAGCGCACCTGGCGGATGCCGAGCTTTTCCACGCCGAGGCGGATAAGCCGGATGGTCTCTTCATCGGACAGCATTTGCTGCGTGGGCATCCACTCTAAGCCTTCGGCTGGCATGCAGTACGTGCAGCGCAGGTTGCAGCGATCCGTCAACGATACGCGCAGGTCGCGTGCCCTGCGGCCGTAGCGGTCAACCAAGGCGCGGGTGCCGTCGCTTGCTGCGGCGGGTAAATCCTCCGGCGGCTGCGTCCGGCCCACGGTGGGCAGGGGCAGGGACACCGCTGAAGAAGAAGGCGTTGGTGAAGTCATTGCTGCCAGTCTAAGAGTGGGGAACTAAGTACACCAAGCTACAACCCTGCCTGGCCGTTGATTATTCCTCGTTTTCCCGGTTAAATTCACTTTCGTTGATTTCGTCAAGGCGCTGGGCTTCACCTGGACCCTTGAGGCGGATGATGTTGTATTCACCTTCTGCCAAGTGGGTGCGCAGATCCTTCTTATCGAACTTGCCCACTGAGGTTTTATCGATCGACTTCACGAAGGTCCAGTACTCCGGCAGCATCCAGCTGGGCAATTCCTTGCGCAGGCTCTGGCGCAATTTTTCGGCTGTTTCGATGGTGGGAGAGGCCTGATCATCCAAGACAGTTACGGCGAGGGGGCGTTCCACCCACTGTTTATCCGGGTAGCCAATCACCGCGGCTTCCACCACATCGGAATTGGCCATGATGAGGTTTTCTAACTGCACCGAATAGATCCACTCGCCACCCGAGCGGATGACATCGCGGGCGCGGTCTTCCACGGTGAGGAAGCCGTCCTTCGTTACGGAGCCGACATCGCCTGTGCGCAACCAGCCATCTGCGGTGAACTTGGATTCCGCGGCCTCGACCGGCTTGCCGCGGAACTCGGAAGCCACTTCACCCGGCTCAGCGGTGGGGGAATGATAATAAGAACCGGTCACAAGGTTGCCACGCACCTGGAGCTCACCGGCATTGCGGTCGGTCTTCGATACCACTTGGCCGTCATTGACCACGCGGTATTGCAGCGAGGCGGCGATCTTTCCCTGGGAGATGCGATAAGCCCAGCGGGTATCGCCGGACGCTCCCTGCGGC
>NZ_JBEHFR010000009.1:0-80222 GCF_040225635.1 Corynebacterium sp. KPL2830
AAACCCCTACCCCCACCAACACAAAATGTCGTTTAACTCGACACGCCGAAAAACAACACGTTTTGTCGTTTAACCCGAGCTAACGGCGAGATGCTTACCCGGCAATACTCGGTTTTTGAGCTGACCGGTTCCTCTTCGCCTGCCGCTGGCCAACAGGCACGGCCAACGTATGGCGTCGCGGTAAAGCGGGAGGCAAACTCCACGGGCGGCTCGATTGCAATGCTCAAACTGCGCCGCGGGGATAGCTTTGAAATCTCGCAGGCATTTAATAACTTCGAGCTCGTGGCAGACGCCGGCTACTACGTTCTTGTTGGCGCCGGCGTGGGCATTACCCCCATGCTTTCTATGGCTCAATCCCTCGAGCGCGAGAACAAGCCGTATATCGTGCTCTTTTTCGCGCGCGATGAACACCACGCGGTGCTGCTCGAGCAATTGCGCGAAACCTGCGGTGATAAGCTCATTGAGGTCTTTGGCCGCCCGCGCGACAAGCAAGCAGACATCTACCGGCATCTGCTGGGCCAAGCGCCGAAGGAGACGGCCTTTTATGTCTGCGGCCCGCAAGGCTTCATGGATTCCGCCAAAGAAATCGCGCTCGAGTATCTGCCCGAGCATGCCTTCCACTGGGAGAACTTCCACCCCGATCTAAAAGCACTGTCCGGTGAGAAAAACGCTGGGGCCGGCGACGGCCCGTTCGAAGTAGAATTTTGCGGCGAGACGGTAGAAATCCCAGCGAATAAGACCGTCCTAGAGGTCCTCGAGGATCTCGATCTGCCCGTAAAATCGCGCTGCTTGGAAGGCACGTGCAGCACCTGCATCATGCGCGTGGTCGACGGCGAACCAGATCACCGCGATTCCGTCTATGACGCGCAAATGTATGCCGATGGTGCCTTCGCACCGTGCGTCTCCCGCGCACTAAGCCCCAAGCTCACCTTAGAGCGCTGGCGGCAATAACCCTTCGCTCCGGTCCCAGCCGGGCGTGGGAGCGAAGGGTGGGCAAAAAAGGGGGCATCGGCAAGCGCGGCACAGCCCTATAGGGCGCGCACCATAATCACGCCGATAATGACCAAAACCAAGCCGATGATGCGATGCACCGGCGGCAAACCGCGCTCGGCATTGCCCCAGCCCAGCGATTCAATGACCTGACCGCAAATGATAGAGCCCACAAGCGAACCGATAACCGTCGTGCCGGTGCCGATCATGGGCGACAGCGTCGCGCCGCCAACCACAAAGAGCGCGCCGAGCACACCGCCGAGCCACATCCACCAGGGCCCGGGTGCGATGCCGCTCAAAAGGGCGCGGCGGGGAGCCTTCCACCCCAGGGTGAGCAGGGCCAATAGAATCACGCCGACACCCAGGGAAATGACACTGGCGGGCATGGGGCTATGCAACGCACCTCCCAGATAGCCGTTGACGGCGGTTTGGGTGGCAGAGCCCATGCCGATGAGCACGCCGAAGACCCGCCACAGCCACAGCGAAAGCCCGGTGGCTTGCGCGCGCGTGGTGGCAGCGCCCCGGCCGATTTCTAATACCAAGGCGATGCCGCCCACAACGATAAGCGCGCCGAGGATGCGCAGCGGGCCGACGGGAACCAAGGGGGATTCGAAAAGGCCGGTCAGATCATAAATAAGGCCCATCGTCACCTGTCCCAGGATGGGCAGGATGACGGTTTCTACGCTGCCGATGCGCGGGAAGAGCAGAATATTTCCCACGATGAAGGCCACGCCCATAAAACCGCCGAGCCACACCCACCACGGTTGGGCGGCCGCCAGCGCCAGGTCCGGTATCGCGTCACCGGTAACTATCAGCGCGAGTATGGCGGAGACGGCAAAGCCGATAATGAAGGAGAAGAACCCGGCAGCAATGGGCGAGCCCACGGACTCGCGCAGACGAGTATTAATGGCCGTTTGCGCCGGCACGATGGCGCCGACCAGCATGGCGGCGATAACCAACATTGTTTTCCTTCCCCACACGTTTGGGTCTAAGCAAAGCCTGGGACTAGGCGTGACATAGAGATGTAATTTTAGAGACTTAAAATGCAAAAGAGTGCAGGCCGGCACAAAGCGGAACCTGCACTCTCTCGCTAGAAGGAGCCGAGTTTAGTCATCCGTAGGGATGGAGTCGGTACCTTCCAGCAGCTTGGCAACGTAACCAGTGTTGAACTCGCCGCTGCGGAACTTCTCGCTATCAAGCAGCATGGCTTGGAATGGCGCGGTGGTGACAACGCCTTCTACCTGCAGCTCGTCGATGGCGCGCAGCATACGGGTGATGGCCTCATCGCGGTCTTCTGCCCATACGATGAGCTTGCCCACCATAGAGTCATAGAACGGCGGGATGGTGTAGCCCGTTTCGATGTGGGTATCCATGCGCACACCGAAGCCACCTGGCACGCGGTAGTGTTCGATTTTGCCCGGCCGCGGCGCGAAGTTCTGGTTCGGATCTTCGGCGTTGATGCGGCACTCGATGGCGTGGCCACGGATTTCCACATCATCCTGGGTAATGGACAGCTTCTGCCCGGAGGCAATGCGCAACTGCTCCTTGATGAGGTCCACACCGGTGATCATCTCCGTTACGGGGTGCTCCACCTGGATGCGGGTGTTCATCTCGATGAAGTAGAACTTATCTTCGGTGTTATCGAAGACGAACTCGATGGTTCCGGCGTTCTTGTACTTCACCTCTTTACACAGGTTAATCGCGGCTTCCTGCATCTCCTGGCGCAGCTCATCAGTCAGCACTGGCGAAGGGCCTTCCTCAATGAGCTTCTGGTTGCGGCGCTGCGAGGTGCAGTCGCGCTCGCCCAGGGCGACGGCGTTTTCTCCATCGGCCAGCACCTGGATCTCGATGTGGCGGATATCCGTCAAGAAGCGCTCGATGTAGACCGACGGGTCATTGAACGCGGACTCTGCCTCGTTCATGATCTCGTTGAGGTCCTTTTCCAGCGTGTCCTCGGATTCCACCACGCGCATACCGCGTCCACCACCGCCGGCGGCCGCCTTAATCAGCAGCGGGAAACCGGTGTTATGGGCAACCTCCAGGGCCTCATCGAACTCGGTGACCACACCGTCGGAGCCCGGAACGGTGGGAACACCGGCGGACTTAGCGATGCGCTTAGCCGCGATCTTGTCACCCATCAAGCCGATGTGCTCAGCCGAAGGGCCAACAAAGCCGATCTCTTCTTCTTCCACCATGCGGACAAAGTCCGGCTTCTCGGACAAGAAGCCGTAGCCTGGGTGAATGGCATCCGCCTTGTACGCCATGGCGGCAGAAATAACCAGCTCGGGGCTGTTGTAGCTCTTGGAAACATTCGCCGGGCCGATGCAGACTGCTTGATCGGCAAGCTTTACCGGCAAGGAGTCCTTATCGCCTTCGGAATAAGTAAGGATGGACTTAATGCCCAATTCCTTGCAGGCGCGAATGATGCGAAGCGCAATCTCACCGCGGTTAGCAATGAGCACGCTACCTAATAGATCTGACATATTTTCCTCCAGGTCGATTACTTCGGCTGGATGACCATGATGGGCTGGCCGTGCTCCACGGCATCCTCGTTATCTACAAGGATTTCCTTCACGGTGCCGGCAACCTTGGACTCGATGTTGTTCATCAGCTTCATGACCTCGACGATGCACAGCACCTGGCCAACCTCAACCTCGTCGCCAACCTTGACGAAGGGATCTGCACCCGGCTTCGGAGCGGCGTAGAAGGTACCGACCATAGGGGCCTTCACGGTCTCGCCCTCTGCGGACGGCTCACCGGAACCGGAGGCCTTTGGCTCTTCCTTCGGTGCTTCCTCCTGCGCCGGAGCAGGCTTGGACTCAGGTTCAGCGGCCGGAGCGGAAGCCGGTGCGGCCTCCTGTGCTGGTGCTGCTGCTGGAGCTGCGGCCGGAGCGGCTTCCGGAGCCGGTGCCGGGCGGTTCAGGCCACCTGGGGTGCGGGACATCGCGAGCTCGACGTCGCCGTACTTAATCTGCAGCTCTTGGATGTCATCAGAAAGGTTGGCCCACTTCAGCAGGGACTTCAGGTCGTGCAAGTTAGTGGAATCAGTCATGGTTACTTTTCTCCTTTGGTGAGGTTGATTTCCAAGTCGGAAGTCTTGAGGTGGAAGTCGGTGGTATCGGAAGAGTCGTAGATTTGCTGTACCAGGGAGGTAAGGACGCCACCCTTGACGCCTTCACCCTCGCCGCCGCGGCCTTCGGCCACAAAGCGCTTCATTTCATCGACCTGGCTGCCGGCGAACATCACGCGCAGCAACAGAGTGTCGATGTCCTCGTCCGGGTGAGCCTTCTTCAGATCCGGCAGGACCGGCTTAAGTTCTGGGATTTCCTCCGTGATTTCGGAGGATCCGTTGGCCATGATCTTCTCCAGCACGTCTGGGTCCAGCGGGGCGAGCGGCTCGCCGTAGTAGCCCAAGGCGTACTTCTTAATCTCGTTCGGGACCACGGAGTAACGGTCACCCGTCATCACGTTCATGACGGCCTGGGTACCCACGAACTGGGCAAACGGCGTAATCATGATGGGGTATGCGAGCTCTTCGCGCACGCGTGCAACCTCGTACAGCAACTCTTCGAAGCGGTCCCCCAACCCAGCGGTTTCCAGCTGGGATTCGAAGTTGGTAAGCATGCCGCCGGGTAGCTGGTGCATGTAGTGCAGGCCATCGAATGCGCGCGGAACACCTACTGGCTTATCTTCCGTATCGGCGATTTCCTGAATGCGCTCGCTGGCGGAATCGATGCGCTCATCGTCAACGTCCACCGTGTACCCCAGCGCGCGAAGGTCGCGCACCACGGCCTGGGTGGCTGGCTGTCCCGGGCCATTGGCCAGCGGAGCGATGGAGGTGTGGATAGAATCCACGCCCAATTCCGCTGCGTAGAGGTAGGTCAGCGGGGACAGTCCGGTCAGCGAGTGGGTGTGTACCTCGAGCGGTACGTCACCGATGGAGCTGCGGATCGCCGGGATGAGGGTCTTCAAACGGTCCGGAGTAAGCAGGCCGCCGGCGTCCTTCAGCATGATGCGGTCCACATCGGTGCGCTCGAGCAGCTCCGTGGCCTTCCGCTTGTACAGGTCATCGGTGTGCACCGGGCTCAAGCAGTAGGACAATGCGCCGAAGGTTTCGGCTCCGAGTTCCTTGGCCAGCTTGAGGCCCTGGTCGATGTTGTCGATGTCATTCAACCCATCGAAGGAGCCGATCACACGGAAGCCATTGGCGTAGAGGCGCTCGGTCCAGTTCAAGATGGCA
The DNA here is from genome assembly GCF_040225635.1 of Corynebacterium sp. KPL2830. NCBI lineage: Bacteria > Bacillati > Actinomycetota > Actinomycetes > Mycobacteriales > Corynebacteriaceae > Corynebacterium > Corynebacterium sp. KPL2830. The sequence continues at coordinate 5,231 of NZ_JBEHFR010000009.1, forward strand.
TCATCCGGCAAGAAGTCGAAGGAAGCCAGGTTCTTGGAGCGAATCAGGGCGCGGAACTTAGTGCCCGGCGCGGCGTTCTCGTGCACGAGGCGGACGCGCTCCCACGGGTCTTCCTTGAGGTAGCGCACGGAGACGTCGAACTGGATGGGCGCTACCAAGTCCACGTGCTCGAAACCAGCGTTGGTGATGTCATCCAACAGCGAAAGAATGTGGCTCGTGGTCATGCGGGTGGCCCAGATGCTCTGGTGCGCATCACGCAGGGTGGTATCGATGATGTTGATCTTGCGCTCGCTATCGGCTGGGCGTCCGCCCGCGGCCATGATTTCGGCGAGGCCTTCTGTACTTAGTTCCTCGGGACTAAGAGCAGTCATAAATCCCTCCTTAGGGTGTGGCTCCGGAAAGACTCGGTTGGTTCACAGTGATGGTTCACTTTGGTGGTTCAAGACTCTTCGAAAACCTTCCGTGTCGTGGCTCACACGCTACACCACACCCAAATTTTCAGTGCTGGAATTCCGGTCAGAAATGACCTTTTCCTGCGAATTCCAAGCTCGTTACGGCAAAGATTTTACCCAAATACCCCCATCCGGGGTCACAGTGCGCACTACCGTTCACTTAGCGAACATGAAGTTTTTGCAGTCTCCTCCCCTAAAAAGTGGTGGAAGACATGCAGTTTCTAGTCAGTAACCAAATCTACCTAGCCGGTGCCGAGATTTTCGTGGTCTACATCGCGAACTAATCGAAGTGTGATGTGCGTAATATCTTCCTCAATAATTCGGACCCATCCCTAGGAGGAACATTGACTTCTACCGCCCCGCCGAGCCCCACACCCACTTCGTCATCGGGCGCGACCAAAACGGACCGCAAATCCCTCGCAGCCAGCCTGACCGGCCAGATCCTTGAATGGTACGAGTGGAGCTCCTACGCGGTCTTCGCCCCATTCATCGCCGCAGCGATGTTCGACAAGGGCGATACCGCCTCCGCGCTGCTTGCCACCTTCGGCGTCTTTGCCGTCGGCTTCTTGGTCCGCCCACTGGGTGGCATCATCTTTGGCCGCATCGCTGATCAGCGCGGCCGCAAGACCGTCTTGATGACCACCATCATCATGATGGCCAGCGCCTCTGTCCTCATCGGCTTGCTGCCCACCTACGAAACCATTGGCATCTGGGCTTCTGTCGGCCTGCTCCTTATCCGCGTGTTGCAGGGCTTTGCACACGGCGGTGAATCCGCAGCCGCCAATAGCTACATCCCCGAAATCGCCCCGAACGCCCACCGCGGCCGCTGGGGTTCCATGGTTTACGTCTCCATCTTCGGCGGCTCGGTCATCGCCTACGTCTTGGGTGGCGGCATTTCACTGGTCCTGACGGACGAGCAGATTGGCGCTTGGGGCTGGCGCATTCCGTTCCTCCTGGGTGCCGCGGCAGCGTTGGTTGCGTTGTATCTGCGCCGCCACATGAAGGAATCGGATCACTTCCAGGAAATCGATAGCGCCGAGCCCACCGTTGAGGCTCCGAAGCGCACCAAGAAGTCCGTGAACTCGGAAAAACCGGCCTCTGTTGTCCGCCCGGCGTGGCAGAATATCTTGCTCATCGTGGGTATGGTCTCCGGCGTTACGGCCTCGCACTACACGTGGACCTCCTATGTTTCCACCTACGCCATTAGCCACGAGGGGATGTCCACTCAGGGTGCTTATTGGGTCACCGTGGCCGCACAGACTGCGGGTCTCATCGCCCTCCCGCTGTGGGGCAGCCTGTCCGATAAGATCGGCCGCAAACCCGTCATTTATATCTGCGCCATCGGCCTAGCCATCCTGCAGATACCACTGATGAACTTCATCGATGACCGCCCCTGGACCCTGCTGGTGGCCTCGACCATCGGCGTGGTCATCGTTGCCGCCGGCGGCGCGCTGTTGTCCTCCATCATGTCCGAGGTCTTCCCCACCGCCCAGCGCACCCGCAGCATCGGCCTGGCCTACTCGCTGTCTGTCGCCGTCTTCGGCGGTACCGCACCGTATATCTACCAGTGGTTCGTGGCCCACGGCCTTACCTGGGCTTCTGGCTTCTACGTCGTCGCACTGTGCATCCTCACGCTTGTCAGCATGTACATTCTGCCTGAAACCAAGGGCGTGGACCTGCGCGATGTCTAATCCACCAGCGAAACACTAAATCGCCGCTTCCCAGTCTCTCCCGGGAAGCGGCGATTTTCACGTCCACAACTAATTAATCGAGCGCTACCTTAAAGGGTGCGTCCGTAACCTCGCGGATGGACTCCTCGGTTTCCCCCTCGGCGACCTCGATAAGCGTCAGGCCCTCCAGCTCGTCCACGGTGAATACAGCGCGGTCGGTGATAATCAGATCCACACAGCGAGCGCCGGTCAGCGGCAGCTGGCACTCCGCCAGAATCTTGGAATCGCCGTGCTTGGATACGTGCTGCATCATCACTACGATGCGCTTGGCACCGTGCACCAAGTCCATCGCACCGCCCATGCCCTTGACCATCTTGCCGGGAATCATCCAATTGGCCAGGTCGCCGAACTGGGATACCTCCATGGCGCCGAGCACCGCGACGTCGATGGCGCGGGAGCGAATCATGGCAAAGGACTCGGACGAGGAGAAGAAGGATGCACCTGGGGCTTCGGTAATGGTTTCTTTACCGGCGTTGATGAGCTCCGGATCCACCTTGTCCTCTTCGGGATAGGCACCAACGCCCAAGATTCCGTTCTCAGAGTGCAGGACCACCTCGCGGCCCTCTGGCAGGTAGCCCGGGATGAGCGTCGGCATGCCGATGCCCAGGTTGACGTAGTCACCATTGTCCAGTTCTTGTGCGGCGCGTGCCGCCATTTCTTCGCGTGACCAGGTCATTACTTGCTCACCGTCCTGAATTCGATTCCGGTTTCTTGTTTGCCCACTTCCACTACGCGGTCCACGTAGATTCCGGGCACATCGACCTCTGCGGGAGGAACGGCTTCTACCAACTGTTCTGCTTGCACGATGGTGATATCGGCGGATTTGGCCGCATCGGGGTTGAAGTTCTGGGCGGTCTTATTAAAGGCAAGGTTGCCAAAGCGGTCCGCGCGGGCGGCATGGACGAAGGCGAAGTCCGGGGTAAGGGCTTCTTCCATGACGTAGAGCTCGCCGTTGAACTCGCGGGTTTCCTTCGGTGCGGAGGTCTCCGCGATGGTGCCGTCGGGATTGTAGCGGGTGGGGATATCGCCATCGGCAAGCGGCGTGCCCACGCCAGCCTTGGTGTAGAAGGCCGGAATGCCCGCACCACCGGCGCGCATGCGCTCCGCCAGGGTGCCCTGCGGGGTAAATTCGACGGTAAGCTCGCCCTCAAGATACTGGCGCGCGTATTCCTTATTGGTTCCCAGGTAGGAACCGATGGAGCGGGCGATGCGGTGATCCTTGAGCAGCAGGCCCAGACCAAAATCGTCCGTACCAAGGTTATTGGAAATGATGGTGAGCTCGCTCGCGCCCTGGGAGCGCAGCGCAGCAATGAGTTGCGCCGGGATACCCACAAGGCCGAATCCGCCCACCGCGATGGAGGAACCGTCCGGGATATCCGCGACGGCCTCCTCTACTGAGGCTATGACTTTATTCAACATGGTCTTAGACTACGTGTGGTTCACAGACAGCACAAGGGTTCAGAATGCGAACGTTATCGGGTACACTAAAGAGACCTGGGCCACTTAACCCTGAAAATAGCTTGGAGGACACACCGTGGCAGACACCCCCGTAGTGCAATCCCTTGCCCGCGGACTCAACGTCATTCACTCGTTTAATGGCGAACGCCCGCGGCAGACACTGGCCCAGGTTGCCGAGGTCACAGGCTTAGCGCGCGCTACCGCACGCCGCTTTCTACACACGCTTGTCGCAGAAGGTTACGCCCGCACCGATGGCTCAGATTTTTGGCTCACCCCGCGCGTTTTGGAACTGGGCTATTCGTACCTATCAAGCTTGGGATTGCCGGATATTTCCCAGCCCCATTTGAGGGAGTTATCCACCAAACTCGATGAGTCCTGCTCCGTGAGCGTGCTCGACCGCGACACCGTGGTCTATATCGCCCGCGCCGCAGCGCACCGCATCATGTCCACCAATATCACCATCGGCACGCGCTTCCCGGCGCACGCCACATCCATGGGCCAGGTGCTACTCGCTGATTTAACGCCGGCGGAGCTGGATGAGTATTTCGCCACCACCGCTCCGCTCGAGCAGGTCACCCCGCACACCTTGGTATCCCAGGACGCGCTGCGAGCCCGCCTCGGCGAGGTGCGGCGGCGCGGCTGGATCATCGTGGATCAAGAGCTAGAAATCGGCCTGCGCTCCATCGCCGTTCCGATCCGAGATCGCACCGGGCGCGCTGTAGCGGCCATCAATATTTCCACCCAGACCTCCGTGTATTCCACCCAAGATCTCACCGCGCAGATCCTCCCAGAGCTCCTCACTACGTGCGCGGCAATTTCCCACGATCTCACTACCACCGAAATTTCCTAAGGAGAATCCATGCATACTCAAGACGTCGTCCTGTGCTACCCCAAGCGCACCCCAGTCGGTCGCTACGGCGGCGCGCTGAAATCCGTCCCCGTCCAGGATCTGGCCAGCCTGGTGGTATCCACCATCGTGGAAGAATCCGGCATCGACCCGAACATCATCGATGACATCATCCTCGGTCAAGCCTCCCCCAACGGCGCTGCGCCTGCCTTGGGCCGCGTCGCCGCACTCGATGCCGGCCTGCCCGTCTCCGTGACCGGCATGCAGCTCGATCGCCGCTGCGGCTCCGGACTGCAAGCCATCGTCACCGCCGCCGCCCACGTCGCCACCGGCGCGGCCGAGGTGGTCATCGCAGGCGGCGCCGAATCCATGTCGCGCACCGAGTACACCGTGGACGGCGACATTCGCTGGGGTGCGAAGGGCGGAAACATGGTCTTTCGCGATCGCCTCCAGGAGGCCCGCGAAACCGCCGGTGGTAAAAACCACCCCATCCCCAGCGGCATGATCGAAACCGCCGAGAACCTCCGCCGCGAGCGTTCCCTGTCGCGCGAAGACCAAGATGAGCTTGCGGTGCGTTCCCACCACAACGCTGCCCGCGCGCAAGAGCAGGCGCTTTTCGATGCCGAAATCGTCCCTGTCTCCGTCCCCCAGCGCAAGGGGGATCCCATCATCGTGGACAAGGATGAACACGTGCGCGCTGATTCCAGCGTGGAAAAACTGTCCAAACTCCGCCCAGTGATGGGCAAGCAGGATGACGAGGCCACAGTGACCGCAGGTAACGCCTCCGGCCAGAACGACGGCGCCGCCGCCGTGCTCGTGACCACCCGTGAAAAGGCTGACGAGCTCGGTCTCGAACCGATGGTGGTCTTGAAGGGCTGGGCGCTTGCCGGCGTAGAACCAGAGCGCATGGGCATCGCACCAGTTGAGGCAACCCGCAAGGTCATGGACCGCCTCGATCTCACCTTCGATGACCTCGACCTCATCGAGCTCAATGAGGCCTTTGCCGCCCAAGCCCTCGCGGTACTAGATCAGTGGGGCATTTCCCCCGAAGATTCTCGCTTTAACCCCAATGGCTCCGGCATCTCGCTGGGCCACCCAGTGGGAGCGACCGGTGCCCGCATCGTGGTTACCGCCGCGCACCACCTGCGCCGCACCGGCGGCAAGCGCGCGCTGGTTACGATGTGCATCGGCGGCGGCCAGGGCCTTGCCGCCATAATCGAAACCGCCTAGTCCTCGCAATGAGGGCCTAGGCGGTATCGAGGGGGCGGGCGACCAAGCTAGCCTTGGACGCTCACGCTGCCATCTGCATTAACGTTTACTTGCGCCGCCATGGCACGGGCAACGTTAAGCCGCTGCCAGGAGCCGTCCTTGCCTTGCCAATCCAATGGATTGCCGGCAGGGCGTGCGGTCTGGCGTAGCACCTCGGCGCGCTGTTCCGGAGTCAGGTCCGGGTGGGAAGCGGCGAGCAGTACCGGGGCGCCCTGCGGCACAACCATCGGCGCGTCCGTCGGATTGCTTGGAGTGAAATCGTAATCCAAGAAATCCGTGTATTCGTCTACAGCATCTGCGGTGGACCGGTATTCTTTGCCATCGGCCTTATCCTGTGCGACGAGTTCTTCTACAGATTTGCCCGTACGCCACTGAATCTCTTCACGAATTTCCTGCGCAGCCTGCTGCAATGCATCGCGCATGCGGTCATCGTTCAAGCGATCCGCCGCCGCAGCTTGACCGGTCATGCGTCCGCCAATGACGTCCAATGGGTAGTGCACACCCAGTACGACGCGGTGGTTCCCTGCTTCGGCGCCGCGCAGCATCAACTGTGGGCCTACCTCCGGAAGCATAGAAGCCATCAAAGTGGTGATCCACGTTGCCTGGTTAGTGTGCCCAGAAGGGAAAGCTGGCGAGGTGGAATAGAGATCCTTCGACTCGTCTTCGTAGCGGTTAATAGCATCAGGTGCCTGCACGAATGGGCGGTCATAACGGAAATAGTACTTTTCTGCGAAGGTGGAGCTAGCCAGCCCACCAGCACGGGCGGCGTAGCCATTGCCCAGCAGGTACTGAGTCTTTGGCAGTCGATGCTCTGCCAAGGCCTCGCGGAATGCGCCGCCTAGGCTCTCGCCCATGGAGTCAGAAATGGCCTCGAGCATCCCACCGGAGCTTGCCTTGGCATCGGATTGCGCACGGGCGATCAGCTCAGGGTCATCAGCAGCCGCATTGTTAATGGCCACTACCTTATCCATGTTTTCTTCAAGGACCTCAGGCTGGTGCTTAATTTGGTCAAACCCGCGGACAACCTGCCAATAGTTGCCAAATTGGTAGGACGAAATATCGGATTCAAAGCCTGCCAGGTAGTCCACACCAAAGGGCTGAGGAACCGGCGCGCCTGGGTGCTGCACTGGAGAGGGGCCGATACTGGATCCACTGCTAGATCCCTGTACCTGCGGCACCTTGGACGAAAGCTCACCCGCCTGCGCAGCGGGTGCAAAGGAAGCAACAGTGAAGCTGGCGGCCGCTCCGAGAGCAAGTACTCGACGCGAAACACCACGATTGAAAATACGGGTCATATAACGCAACTTTCAGCTAGAAGTGATTTCCTCTGCACACTAACCAGCTAACGTTAAGGAAATATGAACTGCGCGCTAACCTTTCTCAGCGCTTTTTTAAACAAATAGTTATATGACCGCTCAAGCTAATCGATGCCTCCCTGCCTACTCCACCCAGAACCGTGTTTCCTCGGACGGTTCGGCACCAGGCGCGGATAAGCCCGCCGTGGCGAGTGCGGCAAATGCCACCGCGGCGGCCATGGCCGAATCTCGCTGCTGATGAAGAATCATTAACTCAACCTAGCGCGAATGGGCGCCGATGAAAACAGGAAGGCACTTCCAGCGGGCAGTTTCGGCGCGAAACCGTACATACGCGGTAAGCTAGAGAGGAACTTTTGCTCGCATAGGATAAAGGGGAATTAGTCAATAATGATCCAATTCGTCTTCGGCGCCGCCGCAGGGTACGTATTTGGCACCAAAGCGGGCCGCAAGCGCTACCACCAAATGAAAAGCGCCTACCAAAAGACCGTCAACTCCCCCGCCACCAAATCCGCGGTGCGCTCCGCGCGCAAGATGGTAGCCAACCGCCTGGATCCCGAGCCACGCATGCGCGAAATCCACGACCTTTCCGAAAAGCGCCGTGGCAAAGGCAAGGCTCGCGGGAACCAGGCTCCACAGGCAGACCGGATTTATGAGCCCGATGAGGATTAAAACCTTTCCCCGTTAGCCCTTCCCCGTGCAGCACCTGAACTAGCGCTCGAGTGCCTGCCCGGGGATTTTATATACCTGGCGTTCCGCGAAAGGCGCGGTCATTTAGCTCGCGGCGGGCCTGCTCCAAGGCAATGAGGTCCGCGAACAGGGAGTTATAGCCGGCCTCATCATCGGTAGGCCGCATCCGGCCCAACTGGGCTTTCAGCTGTGCAATCTGATCGCCCACGACGGTTTCCTGCAGCCGCGAGAGCACGGAATCCGCATATTTTTCCGCGCCCACGTCCGTGGGCAGGATAGCCTCGACTGCCAGCTCGGAGACGAAATTCCTTCCCGTAAGATCCTGCATTTCCCCGGCAACGGCGGCAATCCAATCCACCCCGGACATAGTGGCGCCCTTGTCTGCCCCGCCCACGGCGGAAATCGCCTGCCGGACAATGCGGTAGGCGTCGTTGGTATAGGCATCGGCAGTAATGCCATCAAAGTACGAGCCAACGACCTCCGGCATCTGCAAGGCCAACTTTAGCGCCTCCCGCTGCGGCCACAGATGGGTCTCCTTCGGGCTGGGCGGATGGATCATGGGCACATCCTGCTGCGCCGGCTGCGGCTGTGCATTATCAAAGCGGCGTATCGTCGGCTTATCCGCCTTCTTCGGTTTCTTCGCCTCCGCGCGCACTTGGCGGAGCACCTCTTCCGGATCGTTCCAGCCCACCCAGCCGGCAAGCCGGCGGGCGTACTCGCGCTGCAGGGGCTGGTCCCGGATTTGCGCGACGATGGGCACCGCCCGCCGCAAAGCCTGCAAGCGGCCTTCGGCAGTATCAATCCGGAAATCAGTAATAACTGACTGAATGACGAATTCAAACATGGGGATGCGGTCTGCCACCAGATCGCGCACCGCGGCATCGCCCTTTTCAAGGCGCAGATCGCACGGGTCCATGCCGTCTGGCGCCACAGAGACGAAGGATTGTCCGGTAAATTTCTGCTCCCCGTCAAAGGCACGCATCGCGGCCTTCTGTCCCGCTTCATCACCATCGAAGGTGTAGATGAGCTCGCCGTGGAAATAAGAATCATCCAGCATGAGCCGACGCAGCACCTGCAAGTGCTCCCCACCAAAGGCCGTACCGCACGAGGCCACGGCAGTTTTAATGCCTGCCGCGTACATGGCCATCACATCCGTATAGCCTTCCACCACCACGGCCTGGTGTCCTTCTGCAATATTGCGCTTGGCCAAATCCAGCCCAAAGAGCACCTTGGACTTGTGATAAAGCATGGTCTCGGGCGTATTCATGTATTTGCCCAGCTTGTCATCATCAAAGAGCTTGCGCGCACCAAAGCCAATGACGTTGCCGGAAAGATCCTTAATGGGCCACAGCAACCGGCGGTGAAAACGGTCAATGGGTCCGCGCTTGCCCATCTTGGAAATGCCGGCCGCCTCTAGTTCTTCAAAGGAAAAGCCCATGCGCAATAGGTGCTTTGTGGCTGTGTCCCAACCTTCCGGGGCGTATCCGCACTCGAAATCATAAATAACCTCGCGGCTAAACCCGCGGTCCAGCAAAAAATTGCGCGCCGTCGCCGCCTCTGGGGTTTCCAGCTGCTTCCGGTAGAACTCGTGCACCGCTTTATTCGCAGCGATGAGCCGCTGCCGAGTACCCGGCTTCTCATTGCGCGCACCGGTCGAGCCGCCCTGGTAATTAATGTGGTAGCCGATCTTCTGCGCTACGGCTTCCACGGCCTCCGGAAAAGAGACCTGTTCCATTTCCATTAGGAAGCTGAATACATCGCCACCCTTACCTGTGGAAAAGCAATGATAATAACCGCGCTGCGGACGGACGTGGAAGGACGGCGTCTTTTCATCCTTGAAGGGGCTCAAGCCCTTCAAAGAATCGTGCCCAGCGGGTTTGAGCTGCACATATTCGCCCACGATTTCTTCTAAAGGCGCGCGTTCACGGATAGCTTGGATATCACTGTCCGGAATTCTGCCCTTTGCCATGGCTACAGACTACCCCGCCCATTTATCGAATGCTCAACCGCCAAAGCCAGGATGGTCGCATTAGGTTGTCCCGATCAACAAGTACACAGAATCACCGTGTTTTACCCACATGTGGGGCAGCCTTTCGCCAGGTATTCCCACCCCCGGGACGGGGCAATTTTGGATATTGCTCTTGACGCAGTGGACGTTTATGTTTTCGAGATATTTCCTGCAACAATAGGGAGCATGTCCAAGTCCAAAGCGTCTAAGAAATCGCTTCCAGTGGCCCTTGGTGGACTCGCCATCGTCGCAGGCGCTAGTTATTTCGGCTTCGACCTTGGCGGTGATGAGGATGCAACGTCGACGGATGAGACCTGCGCAATTTCTTCCCTTCCCAGCGAGGCCGAAGAAACTGCAGACGATATTCTGGCCGGCGGCCCTTATGACTACCCCGACAAAGACAATTCCCATTTTGGCAATTATGAAGGCGTCCTCCCCCAGCAGGCGCAGGACTATTACCGCGAGTACACGGTAGAAACCCCTGGCAGTAATCATCGCGGATCGAGGCGCATCGTCACCGGCGGTGGCACCGAAACCGACCCCGATGTGTGGTACTACACCGATGACCATTACCAAACATTCTGTTCTATCCCGGACGCAGAGGATTAATAGTGCACCGCATTTTAATTACGGAACCCATCCGTACCCGTACGGATTTCTTCAATGCCTTAGGACGCACCCATGGATGTGTGGATTGTGGCCCGCGCAGCCTAGAAGATCTAGCTAAATTCCTGCGCGAGAATGAAGTATCCACCATCGTGGCTGCCAACATGGAAATGGAATTGGATGACTTCGCGGCCATCGCCGCCGTTGTCCACGATGAAGGCGTTAGGCTCGCGCGCTAATAGCTAGTCCGCAGATACTGACATTCCGCGATGCTATAGGTCCACTGCAATAACTGAGCATTGCGCGCCCTCAAGTATCACTTTTCCGCCTCAAAAATAGCAGCGGAGGTTGCACTTTTAGAGAAAGACCGCGGCCAAGCCCCTCAAAAGGGCAACCAAGCCTGCAAAGCTATTAGTCCAAGAACCCCGAAAGGTCAGCGCTCCGGCGGGCCAGCCGCTCGAGGCGGGATTCGGTCATGGAGGCAATCTGATCAATGATGGCGCGGTCGCGAGCGGCGTCGGTATCGGCCTGCTCCCACCACAGGCGGAAGGTGGCATCGAGCGAACCGGGCGCACCGGCAACGAGGTAGTCGTAGACGCGGTAGATGCGCTCGCGCTGGCGGTCTTGGCGGGCTAGGTGCGCTGGCTCATCCATCACGTAAAGCACAGCAATCGTCTTTAAGAGCTTGACCTCTGCTTGTGCCAAGGGCGGAACGCGGAGTTCACCGTGCATGCGGCCGAGCGTACTGTCGCTGATGAGTTCGGCATTCGCCTCCGAGGTGGCACCGATGGTGGCGCCCACATAGCGTCCCACCAGCTCAGAGGTCATCTTTTTCAGCTTGGCATAATCGCGCAGGGTGTAGTCGAAATTACCAAGGGCGTTGATGACATCGAGGTTGCGCAGGCTATCGGCGGCTTCCAAGAGTTCATCGGCGGTTCCGCCAAAGGCCTCGGCGCCCTTTTCTGCAAGGTGGGCTAGCTCCACCAAATCCCACAACACGTTCAAGGAAATGCGCTGGGAGATGATGCCGTCTTCCACGTCGTGCACGGAATAAGCAATGTCATCGGACCAGTCCATGACCTGGGCCTCGATGCACTTTCGGTTATCGGTGTGGCCCTCGCGCAACCACGCTAAAAGGTCCGCATCCTCATCATAGGCGCCGTATTTGCGGTTGATGGTGCCATCCGGATTGGTCTTGGTCCAAGGATATTTGCACGCGCCATCGAGCGCAGCGCGGGTGAGATTGAGGCCAAAGCTGTGGGCGGTGCCATCGGCGTACTCGACGAGGACTTTGGGCTCAAGTCGGGTGAGGATGCGCAGCGTTTGCGCATTTCCTTCAAAACCGCCCTGTGCAACCTCATTGAGCGCATTTTCGCCGTTGTGACCATAGGGCGGGTGGCCAATATCGTGGGTGAGCCCGGCCATGTCACAGAGATCCGGATCGAGGCCGAGGCCGGCGCCGATGCCACGGGCAATCTGGCCAACCTCGAGCGAGTGGGTAAGCCGCGTGCGCGGGGTATCGCCATCGCGTGGGCCTACGACCTGGGTTTTATCCGCCAATCGCCGCAGCGCAGCCGAGTGCAAGACGCGGGCACGGTCGCGGGAGAATACCCCGCGGTGTTCTTCGATATCGCTAATCGTGGATCCCTTGGGCGGTTCTTCGGCCAGCCGGGCAAAATCAGCTGCAGCATAAGAATAAGACACGCTCTAAGTTTATTCTGTGAACTGGCCTTTTGGGGCAACAACGTGGCTGCTTAGCTCTTTGTACCTTGCGGACCTTTCACGAAATTACCGCCGATCGAAGCCAAGCCGACGACCACAACTAAGAAAAAGATGAGCCCAATAGGAACAGCGGGGAAATGTAGCACAAGCTTTTGCGCAATATTGTAGTTCATGTACAGACTCAAAAGTCCGGCTGATCCTAGCGATAAAACTACTGCAAAGGCAGACGGCAGACAGTTAGCAAGTATCCTATTGCGGTGTGCTTCTGCGGCTGAAACTCCTTGCTGCCAAGCGATGGTAACGAAGCGGATGAGCCGACCTTGCTGTGCCAAGGCGAGTCCGAAAATGAGAACCGCTCCCCCAACAATTACATAAGCGAACAGAGGGATAAACTCGCTAGTACCTGTACCATTCGGACCGTAAAACAATGTCGAAGGTAAGTTCTCGGCCCATTGATTAGCGCCTATAACGTGCAATGCCCCGAAATCCCGCAGCTCTACTTCCTTCGAGAATACAGCTACAGAGTAGGCTGCACCTTCTTCTTCGGCCCTTTCCCACGCAGGATCCTCCCGAGAATTAAAGGTTTGATCCCATGGCCGCATCCAAGTCTGATCAAACGGCGATCTAGGTTCCCGCTCGGTTACCGTTGGGTTTCTCACCAACGAGCCGACCGTTCCTTCCCGATCTTCCACTAAAGCAAAGACCGCGCCTTCTTCTGGGGTGGAAGGCTGAAGTCCGTTTGGGCCCTCGACAGCAGGCACCCAGCTAAGAACACCTAAGCAGTCTTCCGAGTGGGTCCGGCAAGCATTCTCAGCGTTAACCGAGCTAGAAGTGTCGCCTTCCTCCGGCGTCGCGACGTACACATCCTTAGCGTTGTCTGCTAATGCTTCTCTAGCGGAGAAAAGTGCAGAATCATTCGCAATAAAAAGAATGATTGGAAACATGACAAAGATACAAGAAACCCGCAATACGGTAGTAGCAATAAAGGACCGTGTGTACCGGACTCCCAAAAGCAGAGGACTCCATCTCCTGAGCTTAAGGGCAAAAAATTCGATAAGATAGAGGACAACAGCGTAAATAAATACAGAAGCCGCACTCACCAAAAACGGAACGCAATATACAAAGATCAATGGCCACCTACTTGCAGGTGTCGCCTGAGGAATTAATCCAAGTCCTCCAAGTAGCACGGCAAAAGCCACTATACCCAGCGGATAGCGAAGAAGCTGTGCAGCTCGTGGGCTTCGTGGTATTGAATCCCTACTCGTCGGGCCCCGACTCAAATTCTCCAAAACCTTCGTTTCCTGTTGAAAGGGAACAAAGCTCAGGACTGTGAGTATGCACCACGAAATTGGCGCAATTAGCAACGGTGAAGGAAGTCCTTTGGGAAGCTCAACGCCAAAGCCCGAATACAAAAAGAGAAAGATTGGTTTCATCAACACGGGAACAAGAAAAGCGCTGATAATAGCAAAGCACGCATACGCCGTAAGTAATTCGAGAAATAATTCTCGCCGAATTCGCTTTAGCGACAGTCCAAATAGACGAAGAGCTTCATAGTGGTGGCGCCTCCCTTCCACCACATGCCTTATGCAGTATTTGAGAGCTAGGGCAAAGGGAACAGTGGAGATAATAGCTGAATACATCAGCCCCATTGACATAGATTCAGCTACCTCTTCCGCAGCTATAGTCGAGATCAACAGGCTCACGAAGAACATAAGTACAAGCGCCGTTGTGAGCAATGGAATACTTTCCGCGAAAGTGTCTTTGCGTATCCTAGATTCGACCGCGCGAAAGTTCATTAGTTAACCCCCGATTTCCAAGACCTGATCAGTAAATTTCTCTAATCGGTCGTCATGGGACACGACCAATGCGATTGTCCGGTTTTCTTTTACATAGTTATGCAAATAGCGCAATACTGAGTACGCATTTTTCTCATCTAACGCGCTTGTTGGCTCATCTGCGAGAATTAGTCGAGGCCCTTTGGAAATCGCCGTGGCTATGGCTGCACGTTGACGTTGCCCGCCCGAAAGCTCGTGTGGAAGTGAGTCAGCATATTCACTCATGCTAAATTGAGCCAACAGCGAACGATTGTCTTCCTGCGTTGTAGAAGTCCCACTTAGCTCTCGAGCGAAGGATAGGTTTTCGTCGATCGTCAGACAGGGGACTATGCCGGAATCTTGAAAGACAATTCCCATTGACTTCGCTCGAAGCCTATCTCTGTCCTTTTCAGAAGAGCTCCACAAATTGTTTCCGAAGATGTTAACTGTTCCCGATGTGGGTTTTTGGAGGCCACAAACCACACGGAGCAGTGTAGTTTTACCAGACCCAGAGGCTCCACGAATCCAGGTGAGGGTACCTGGCTCATGCACGGAATTGATGGAAAATAACGGTCTACTTTTCCTGCTTAACTGTACCACTAGGTCTTCTAGTTGCAGCATGTTCTCCACGTGAATCTCCGAAGCATTTCAAAATGTGCGAGGATAGCTTTTCATGATGACCCGATAACCACATCAATAAACAAGATCCCCTATTTAAAAACTATCATCAGCCTATAAAATAGCATATGAAAATCACTTTTATATTTAAGGAGTCCTTTCTTTATTTTGCATCGTTTCGTGCCGCAGCTTCTGATTCGGCCGCAGCATCAGTTCAATGCGGTACAGGCGCCTTTTCCAGGCACGCGCGCACCGGGGAGAAACGATGCTGGCGAGCCCAATATAAAACAGCCCGCCGGATTCGTGCGCGAGGTAGCGCCACCAGGGCTTGGAAAAGCGCCGGGCGGGAAAATAGGGCGTGCCCGAGACCGAGGCATTGAGCCCTTCTTGCTTGGCGATGACCCACGTGCGCAACCTGTGCAAGGGATCGGTGACGATGATGGCATCGGCAAGGCCGTGGGCATCGATAACCGCAGCTAAGGACTCACGCGTATCGAGGCCTTCCTCCACGGCGGATACCTGCAGCCCAGGGAAGTTCTCGCGCAGGTAATCGCGCGCGACCCCGGCCTCGGTAAATCGATCCCCGGGCAGCTGGCCGCCGACGGTTATAACGGGCAGGCCGCGGGAGGTGGCCAGCTCCCCGGCATGGCGCAGACGCCCGGCTAGGATGCGGGAGGGGCGGCCATCGTATTGCGCGGTGCCTAAAACAACGACGTATTTCACAATACTTCCCACCCTACTGCCTGCAGAGGAGGTTCTCCGGATTGGGCGTTCGGGCAGGTAGAGTTGTGGGCATGAATCTTAGTGCACGAATCGGCCGCGCTACCATCGCGGCATTTTTGCTCGGCTGCACCTCCATTGGCGCAGGCCAGGCCCTAGCCGCGGAGACCACTACCATCGCCCAAGCCCCGGATACGGCAGCGGTGACGGATAGGGTAAACGATAAGGCAGGGGTCTTAAGCACCGAGGAAATTAGGGAGATCAATGAGAAGATCACCCAGCTACAAAAAGACCAGTCGCTCATCATCTTCGTTGTCTTCGCAAACGATCTTGGCACTGATCCAGAAAGCTATGCACGCAACATCGTCAACGAGAAGGGCCCGAATTCCGCGGCCTATGTCGTTGGCGTGAACGAGCGCCAGGTGGGCGTGCAGACCGGCGATCAATGGCCCGAGGGCCGCCTGGATCAGATGTACGATGCCGCCTATAGCAAGCTCTCCAATGAGGAATACGGCGCTTCTGCGATCGCGCTTGCCGATGCTGCCCTTGGTAACTCCAGCTCCTCCGATTCTTCTGGCATGGCCTGGTTGGGCGGTGGCGCCGCCGCCATCGTCGCTGCAGGAGGTGGCGTCTGGTATTACTCGCGCCGCAATACAAAAAAGAGTAAGGCAAAGACTTTAGAGTCTGCCCGCGAGATTGCGCCAGAAGATACCGATCAATTAAACCGGCTGCCGCTAGATACCTTGGATAAATTGGCCCAGGAAGAGTTGGTTTCCACGGATGAATCCATCCGCCGCGGCAAGGAAGAGCTCAATATCGCCCTGTCTGAATTCGGGCCGGAGCGCACCCGCCCGTTTACCAAGGCGATGAATCATTCCACCTCTACCCTGCAAAAGGCCTTCAAGATTCGCCAGCGCCTCGATGATGCGGTACCAGAATCCCAGGCCGAGCGCCGGCAAATGCTGGTAGAAATAGTCTCCACCTGCGGCCAAGCCGATGACGCACTGGATAGCCAGGCAGAAGAGTTTGCCCGGATGCGAGACCTGCTGCTGCAAAGCGACTCTAAGTTGGACGAGCTCACCCAGCGCACCGTCGGGCTGCGCACTCGCCTGCCGGGCGCCGAAGGTACCCTGAAAAAGCTCCAAGAGGACTACTCCGCAGAGGTCTTATCCTCCATTGCGGATAACCCAGAATTGGCTAGCGCCTCCCTCGATGAGGCGGAAAAGCTCCTGGACCAAGCCCGCGAGGTGCAGGGCCAACCCGCCGGCCAACAGGGGTCGCTCGTGGGGCTGATCCGCGATATTGAGCACGCCACGGAGGTCACCGATAGGCTCCTTACTAGTGTGGAGCACGCCGAGGAGAATATTTCCTCCGCGCGCCGCAATTTGGGCACGCTCATCACCGAGGTTGAGGGTGAAATCGAGGAAGCCCGAGAACTGGAGCGCCAAGGCAAATCTCAGGGAACCCAGGCGGATTGGGAGGCCCTCGAGGGGCTGCTTGAGCGCGCTTCTGCCGCGGTCACTGATGCCAAGCAACAGGGCGATACGGATCCCTTGGGCCAGCACACCGCCCTTATGAGCATCGATACCGAGCTTGATGAGGGCCTCGACCGCGTGCGGGAAAAGACCTCCACCCACGCGCGCCAGCTCGAGCTTTTCCACCAGCAAATGTCGGTGGCGGAATCCAATATTCAGGCCGCCGAGGATCTCATTTCCTCGCGCGGGCGCATCGTCGGTTCCGACGCCCGCACCGCGCTTGCCGATGCCAAGCGTCTCCACGCCCAAGCCCTGCACACCCAGCGCAGCGATATCCGCGGCGCACTGCAATCCTCCCGCGAGGCCGTGGCCGCAGCACAGACCGCCCTGCAACGGGCCAAGGATGATTCCGATGAATACCGCCGCCAGCAACAACGCCAGCAAACGAGTTCTGCGGCCGGCAATATCATCACCGGTATGGTCTTAGGCCAAATCTTGGGCGGCGGTGGCCGCGGCTTCGGCGGTGGTTTCAGCGGAGGCGGCGGCAGCTTCGGTGGCGGCGGAGGAGGATTCTCCGGCGGCGGTGGCGGAGGCGGTTTCCGCGGCGGCTCCTTCTAAGGCCTGCTTTGTTGGCGCTTAGCCGCGCACGATGCGCGGTGCGGCATCAACAAGCAGGCAGCTATAGCTCAGCACTACCGCATCCACGTCCGGAAGGCCATTGTTATCAGCGGCCGCTACTTCTAGGCCATTGCCCCGCGGGTTAAGGCGCGCAACCTCGCAGCCCTCCGTGCTACCATCTTCGGCAAGGGCCACGATGCGGCGCTGCTTGCCAAAGATGGCGGAGCGCTCCAAAAGGTAGTGGGTGTCTCCGCAGGTCGCGCGCAGGCGCGTGACGGTCAATCCCGCCTGCGAAACTTCATAATGTTTCGCAGCTCCGGAACCCGCGCTGCGGCTGGCACGCGGCCGAGCCCGCAGGAAAAAACGCGGGGAGGCGGTTGCACCGTCTAGCGAGGTCTCTACGTCAAAAAGCACATCCGGCTGTGTGGGATCCTCAGAGAGCGCGCCGGCAATGGTCAGTACCCCGTCTCGCACCCAGGCGATGTCGGTGCCGCGTACGTCGCGCAGAGTAGCACCATTCCACTGCCACGGCATCGTTCCCGCCATTAGAAAATGAACGCCGCCAGCAGGGCGACGATGGAGGCCAATACCAGCGTGATGATCCATACCCACGCGGAGTTTTTGGTGTTCTTTTCCAAAATCGCGCGGGTAAACCAGCTCAGACCGGCGATCTCCGCGGTGTTTAGACCCTCCGCATCGTCTTCGAATTCCAAGATGGCCTTGCGCACGCCAGAATTCTTGGCGGAAAACTGTGCCACCTTGTTGTCATCGACATCATCGATGATCCAATCGCCGCTATTTTCATTGACGTAATGAAAGGTGCGGCCATTGAGCGAGGCTTCAAGGCGCTTGTCGCGGCCGAGGCGGCCGGCGAGGCGGTAGACGGAGCCATCGTCAAGCGTGGCCGAAGCGCCCAGATCGCTGACCTCGACGCGCCAAAAATTGCCGTCTACCTCGGCGGAATGCTCCGCAAAGACGCCTAGGCGCTCCGGCCCCTCCTCAACGAGGAGGACGGGCTTTTCGCGGTCGGAGCGATCCCAGCTGGTGTAGTGCATCTGCTTAGCATCCAATCAAGCGCGCGGAGAGGTAGGACTCAAGATCCTCAATCTTTACACGCTCTTGCTCCATGGTGTCGCGCTCGCGCACGGTTACGGCGTTATCCTCGAGCGAATCGAAGTCGAAGGTGACGCAGAATGGCGTACCGACCTCGTCCTGGCGGCGGTAGCGGCGACCGATGGCACCGGAGACGTCAAAGTCCACGTTCCAGTAGGCGCGCAGCTTATCCGCGAGCTCGCGGGCCGGGGTGGAGAGCTCCTCCTTCTTAGACAATGGGAGGACGGCGACCTTGATGGGCGCCAAGCGGCGGTCCAAGCGCAGAACCACGCGCTTGTCGGTGCCGCCCTTAGCGTTCGGTGCCTCTTCCTCGTCGTAGGCATCTACCAGGAAGGCCATCATGGAGCGGCCCAGGCCGGCGGCCGGCTCGATGACGTACGGAATCCAGCGCTCATCATTGGCCTGGTCATAGTAGGACAGGTCCTCGCCAGAGCCCTTGTCGTGGACGGAGAGGTCATAGTCGGTGCGGTTGGCCACACCTTCCAGCTCGCCCCACTTGGAGCCCTTGAAGCCGAAGGCGTACTCCACATCCACGGTGCGCTTGGAGTAGTGCGAGAGCTTTTCCTTTGGGTGCTCGTACAGGCGCAGGTTTTCTTCCTTGATGCCCAGGTCGGTGTACCACTTGTAGCGGTCATCGATCCAGTACTGGTGCCACTCTTCGTCCTCGCCCGGCTTGACGAAGAACTCCATCTCCATCTGCTCGAACTCGCGGGTGCGGAAGATGAAGTTACCCGGGGTGATCTCGTTGCGGAAGGACTTACCAATATTGGCGATGCCAAATGGCGGCTTCATGCGCGAGGAGGTCATCACGTTCTTGAAGTTGATGAAAATGCCCTGTGCGGTCTCCGGGCGCAGGTAGTGCAGACCTTGCTCGTCATCGACTGGCCCCAGGAAGGTCTTCAGCAGGCCAGAAAAGGCCTTCGGCTCGGTCCAGTCACCTGGCTGGCCGGTTTCCGGATCGTTGATATCCGCTAGGCCGTTTTCTGGCTCGTGGCCGTGCTTTTCCTCGTAGGCCTCGAGCAAGTGGTCGGCGCGGTAGCGCTTACCGGTGTGGCGGGATTCCACCAGGGGATCAGTAAAGACTTCCACGTGGCCGGAGGAGACCCACACCTGGCGCGGTTGGATGACGGAGGTATCCACACCCACGACGTCGGGGCGGGATTGGACCATGTGGCGCCACCACTGGCGCTTGATGTTTTCCTTCAACTCCACACCAAGAGGACCATAGTCCCAAGCGGAGCGGGAACCGCCGTAAATCTCACCCGCCTGGTAGACCAAGCCGCGGCGTTTACACAGATTAACAACGGTATCGATAAGGGATGCCATGGTTGTAAAGGACTCCTCTGGTAGGGGACAGTCGTGACAATCTCATTCAGTTTAACCCTTATCGCCCATCCGTAGTGCGATCAGGGGGTGCAAATTTAAATCGGTTAATGTACAGGTAATGACCAACTTGAGGTAATATAGTAGTGGTCGACAGATAATAGATACCGTATTGAAGGTGCCCACTCCCTATGACGACCGTTCAATTAGCATTTAATAACTCTGCGGCCGCAAGCGTTATCGCGGCCCTCGATTCCCCGCTGCGCATTTCCATTATTACCCGCCTAGCGGAGCGCGACCATTACGTACACGAGCTGGTAAAAGCCACCGGCAAGTCTCAGCCACTGATTAGCCAGCACCTGCGAGTACTTAAGCAAGCAGGGATTGTCAGCTCTGAACGCAATGGGCGTGAGGTGACCTACTCTCTGGTCGCACCGGAGGTTTTAACCCTTTTGGAAGACGCCGCGAAAATCGCCTCTTAATAACAGGTCTGCATATAAAGACGATTTATTATAGCGCTTGTTGAAAAAGAGTTGATAATATGAATGTCATGTCCATTCATGAGAGTATCCCCAAGCTCGGCTCGCGCAACACTAAACAGCGCACCGCGGTGGTCGAGGTCCTGCGGGACATCGACAAATTCGCCTCCGCCAAGGAAATTTATCACCAGCTCCAAGAGCGACAAGAAAAAGTCGGTCTCACTACCGTCTACCGCACCCTACAGTCTCTGTCCGATATTGATGCCGTAGATGCGCTACACATGCCCAATGGCGAGACCCTGTACCGCCATTGCGAAACCGATGCGCACCACCACCACTTGGTATGCACCAAATGCGGCCGCACCGAAGAAATCGATGGTGGCCCCATTGAAAAGTGGGCTTCGGCCGTAGCCACCGAGTACAACTTCGAGCTTACCGGCCACGACGCAGAGATATTCGGCGTGTGCTCGCAGTGCGCGGCCGCACAGTAGCCAGCGAACGGTAGTCTCGCGCACCTTCCTTAGCTGCTACTTCCCTACTTCACAGCACCGAAGCGGCGATCTCGGCGGGCATATTCCTCAATGGCGGCGAAGAGATCCTCTGGGGTGAAATCAGGAAATAGCTTGTCCTGATAAATCATCTCGGCGTAGGCGGACTGCCACAGCAGGAAGTTCGAGGTGCGCTTCTCCCCGGAAGGCCGCAAGAATAGGTCCACGTCCGGCATGCCGGGATCATAGAGATGCTCTGCGATGGTGCTTTCTTTAATATCGCGCGGGCGGATCTCACCAGCAGCGACCTTTTCCGCAATCTGGCGCACGCCATCGACCATTTCCGCCCGGCCGCCGTAATTCACGCACATGGCCAACGTCATTTTCGTATTATTCTTGGTCAATTCTTCGGCGGCCTCAAGCTCTTTAATCACTGAGCGCCACAGGCGCGGGCGCCTTCCTACCCACACCACGCGCACGCCGCGCTCATTGAGCCACTCTCGCTGCCGGCGCAGCACGTCGCGGTTAAAGCCCATCAAAAAGCGCACCTCTTCTGGGCTGCGCCGCCAATTTTCAGTAGAAAACGCATAGGCCGAAAGGTACGGGACACCGGCGGCAAGGCAGGCATCGACGACATCGAGAAGCACCGCCTCTCCCCTGCGGTGGCCCTCCGTGCGTTTCATGCCCTTTTCCTGGGCCCAGCGGCCATTGCCGTCCATCACCAACGCAATATGGCGCGGCAGCAGCTCTTCCGGGATATTCGGCGGGGTCAGGCGGCGAGAAGGATCTGGGGTAATCACGGACTACAGTTTACTGTTCCATCACTTGTAATGCGGACACATTTCGCTCCATGTGCCACTGCAGGTGCGCCCGCGCTAGCCGATGCCCCTCCTGCCGCTGCGCATTCGTCGGATCCGTCGGGTAACCATGTGCCAAAAGCCACAAGTGATGCAGGGTTTCCGGATCCACCTCCGCAGCACCTGGCGGCCGGCATTCGTGGCAAGCGGCGCCGCCGACCGCCGGATGAAAGGCATGGTGTGGGCCGGGGCGCTGGCACTGGGCGCAATCAAAGAGGCTCGGAGCCCACCCGGCATGCGCCATGGCCTGCAATAAGAACGCATCAAGCGTTTGCGTCGGCTCATCGGTTTGCAATTGCTCGAGCGCAGCTACGACTGCGTTGAAGAGATACGGGTCGCCGTCGCCATCCGCGTAGATGAGCCGCTCCGCCGATTCCAAGACCGCGCAGGCGGCCGTATAGCGCTCATAGTCTTCAATGAGGCGCGCGCCAAAATAATTTACCGTATCTGCCTGGGAAATCGTGGCCAGGTTCTTTCCCACATACAGTTGGACGTCAAGGTTGACGAAGAGCTGCAGCCGCGATCCAAAGCGGGATTTTGCTCGGCGCACTCCCTTGGCCACCGCACGCACCAACCCATGGTTTTGGGTGAGAAGTACGATTACGCGGTCGGCTTCCCCAAAATCATAGGAGCGAATGACCACGGCGCGGTCGCGATAATTTTCGCGCATAGCCTTTTAGAACCCGAGCCTGCCCAGCGACTTGGCATCTGATTGCCAATTCTTCAACACCTTGATGCGCAGGTCCAGATACACATTCTGGCCCAATAGCTCCATGATTTCCTTGCGGGCATTGCCCACGATGCGGCGGAAACGCAGGCCATCTTTACCTTCGATGATGCGCTTTTGACCTTGACGCTCCAAGTACATGATGGCGTGAATATCCAGCACTCCCTCACGCGTGCGCGAGGGCAGCATTTCATCGATCTGCACCGCAACCGAGTGCGGCAGCTCCGCCTTCAGGCCAGATAGTGCGGCCTCACGGATAAGTTCTTCAATGCGCTTTTCTTGCCGCTCATCCGTGATGTGATCATCCGGATAGAACTTCGGGCCCTCCGGCAAGTGCTCCACGATGACCTGCACCAAGTCATCCAACTGCACGCCCTTTTTACTAGACACCGGAATCACCACAGCCTCCGGATCCTCTTGCGACAAGAGCTCGTGCAAGGCCAAAAGCTGCGCACCCACCTGGTCCTTGGAGGCTTTATCCAGCTTGGTCACGATGCCGATGATGGGGGTCTTCGGCGCAATCGAGCGCACATTGTCCAAGATCCACCGGTCACCCGGACCAATCTTTTCATCTGCCGGAATGGTCAAGCCGATGACATCCACATCGGCATACGTTTCTTTGACCACTTCATTCAGCCGCTCGCCCAACAAGGTGCGGGGGCGGTGCAGACCCGGTGTATCCACTACGACCACCTGTGCATCCTCGCGGTGAACCAAACCGCGGATGGTGTGGCGGGTCGTTTCCGGTTGGTCCGCGGTAATGGCAATCTTCTGCCCCACCAGCGCGTTAGTCAGCGTGGATTTACCCGTATTCGGGCGGCCCACAAAGGATACGAATCCAGAGCGGAATCCTTCCGGTGTATCCGTGTACTGCGAATAATCTAACGGAGCGGCCTTCTCCCCGGCGGCTTCCGGAGTGGCATCATCGGGGTCATCTGGCAGGCCCTCGAATGCCGCATCAAACTGTGCATCAATATCAGAACTCATTACCTGCAATGATAGCCCACCGCACCAAAATCTCCGATTGTTTCACGCCACAACAAATCTGCAGGCTAAGCTAAGACAGTTCTCTCCTCCTCGGTGTATTTCTCACCGCTTCGTGAAAGGCACTCCGCCATGCCAACCAAGTCTCCCCTACTGCTCCTGGGCGCTCTTCTCACCATTTCCATTAGTGCCTGTTCATCCCCTGATGCTGGCCCTTCGCCTTCCGAAGAGGAATCTACAAGTACTTCTACTAGTTCATCATCCAGCTCACCTAGTGTCTCCGCTTCGAGCAGCGTTGCCCAGTCCACCACGCAAGAGCCCACCTCCGAAACCCCAGCAGAGCCAGAAGCCCAAGTAGCAACTGAGGAGTCAGGCGCACAACCACAAGCGGCAGCCGCTGAGCCAGAGCTGCTGTACTGCGAAATGGGCCTTGGCGCAGTCGGGAGATTTTCTGATGGCTCTTCGCACCAAACCGAACTGTGCAATACCCCTGCACTCCAGCGTTCCGTGCGCGCGGAAAGAGTATGCGGTGGCCTTAATGGACACTTGCTTTATCCAGACGAGTGGCCAGAACTTTGCAACGGCGGCGCTCCATATTCGGGACCGCCACAGGGTGGAGCCTCACCAGAATTCTATGACGAAGGTCCTCTCGCGGGAACGCCCTTGGAAACACAAGGGGAAGGCCTCTAGAGCGGAGCCCCGAATCTGTACCACGCCGTTCTTTTCGCAGATGCTATAGGTCCACTGCAATAACTGAGCATATTCGCGCCTGAAATGTAGCAAATCGCGCTCAGATATACCCGAGGACGTTGACCTTTTGCGTTCTCGATCAGTTCAACACCAGCCCGAAGGCCCCGCTCCCTCAAAATAGACGAGGGTGCGGGGCCTTCAATAGCTAAGAGATTTAGCCGGGTGTCTATTTCTTGAATTCATCCGGCAGTGGGCCAAGCTGCGGTCCGTCCGGGTAGTACTTCCAGCCGTCCTTAATGCGGACATCGTCAGACCACGGTAGTTTGTACTCACCCTTGGCAAGGTCTTCTACCCAGGTGAGGTAGTTTTCGGTCTTTCCGCCTGGGTAGCCAACATAGCCGCGATTACCCAGGTTGAAGATGTTGTTTTCGAGGCCCCAGTTGATGCGCGCCTTATCAGCCAGCGCTGGGAATACCTCTGCAGTGACGATTTCGCCCGGGTTGCGGTGGCCCTCAGAAATCATGTGGCCGTCGTAGTTGCAGACATTGCCTTCACCGAAGTAGTAGAAGACTTGGTCATAGCCCGCCAAGTTCACCGATGCCGTGTACATGAGGTTCTGGAAGGCGTTGGTCTTGTTGGTCATGATCCACTGGTCTTGGGTTTGGGTGGAATAGCCCGAGATGCGGATGTAGACATTGGCGCTCTTATACGCTGCTTCGCGAGCAAGCTCTGGGAACATGCCATCGTGGCAGATATTGACTGCAAGCTTGGAACCCTTGGGGCCATCGCATACCGGCATGCCCAGGTCACCTGGGTACCACGGCTCGATGGGGGTCCATGGCTGCAGCTTGCGGTAGTGCAGCGCAATCTCACCGTCGGAGTTGATGATAATCGCCGTGTTGAACGGCGGCTTTCCCTCTTCATGGTTGGGTTCCATGATGGAGAAGACGCCCCAGACGTCGTTATCCTTACAAGCCTGCTTGTACTGGTCCACCTTGGGGTCATCGAGCCCGATGAGGAATTCATCGTAGGACCAAATCTTGGTGTTCAGTCCCGAAGAGGAGTATTCCGGAAAGACGATGAGATCTAGGTCTGGGTAGCCAGCCTTGGTCGAGGCAACCATGCGGCAGATTTCATCGACGTTTGCCTGAACATCTTCTGGGGAATTGACTACGGGAACTGGGTATTGAATAAGGGCCATCAACAGGCCGTCGGGGGATGCGCTGATACTTCCGGTGCTGGACAAGACGGGACTCCAATCACGTCGTTGATTACGTTACACCTATCAATTTATAGGTATTCACCAAGTTATGCACCAAAACAGCGGATTACTTGTCTCGGATTGCAGACCACACCACTCCACCAGTGCAGCTTTAGAGCTCCTCCGCCTGAAATTGCATACTCGGGTGGGCGAAGGCGTCCTGAGCTTGAATAAGCTGCAGCTCAGTGGATTCCGCTTCATACGTCGTACGCAGAAGCTCGTAGACGGAAGATGCGGTGCGGCGCAGCGCCTCTTTCACGTCATGGGTTTCAACGTAGTGGCCAGTAAACAGCGCCGCGGTCACGTCACCAGAGCCGTTGCGCTTAACCGGTAACAGAGGGGTCGAGAGCAAGAAAGCGCATTCACCATCAACGGCGAGCATCTCAATCTGATCCGCAGGGGTTTCCGGGCGTTTTACGGAGGTAACCAATACCGTCTTCGGCCCCATTTCCTGCGCCTTCTTCACCGCAGCCAATGTCTGGTCCAAGGTATTGACCTCGGTACCGGTAAGGTAGCCCAGCTCAAATTGGTTCGGGGTGATGATATCGGCCACGGGCACCACGCGGTCACGCAGCAGCGGCGGAATGTCATCTGAAACGAAGCAGCCCGACTTCGCATTACCCATCACGGGGTCGCAAGCGTACAGCGCCTTGGGGTTGACGGCCTTGATTCGGCGAACGGTGTCCACGATGGCATCAGCAATGTCGGAGCCGCCCTGGTAGCCAGAAAGGATGGCGTCGATACCTTCAAAAGCACCGCGCTTTTCGATGCCATCGATGATCGACGTGACATCGCTGGCCGGAATCATCGGTCCGCCCCAGTCACCGTATCCAGTGTGGTTGGAAAAATTCACCGTGTGCACGGGCCACACCTCGTGGCCGGCGCGCTGGAGAGGAAAGACGGCCGCGGAATTTCCCACATGGCCGTAGGTGACATGAGACTGGATGGAAAGGATAGTCATAGCTATCCATTGTGCTACTGCTTATGCACAGAGACAAAGGAATGGGCGAAATTATTCTGGGGTTTCCTCGTCGCGTGGTTCCCCAATCGCGGGGATGCCGCCGCCGGGTACCTGTTCATCGAGGCGTGCTCGCTCGGCAGCATCCGGAAAGGCCTTCGGGCCCGAGGGCTTTGGCTGGTAGCTCTTCCCGCGCGCGGCGAGGTCATCGTACCAATCCGCCAGCAGTTCATTCTGCCGGGCAAACATTTCCTTTTCTTCCGCCGCGGTGGCGTGATCGTAGCCCAGCAAGTGCAGGCAGCCGTGCACCGTCAACAGCGCGAGCTCGTGCCCGAGCGAATGTCCGGCGGCATCGGCCTGTCGCAGAGCGAACTCGGGGCATAAGACAATATCGCCAAGCATGGCAGGGCCCGGATCGGCGGCATCGGGGCGCCCGCCACCAGAAGTGGCGCCGGGGGTAAGCTCATCCATGGGAAAGCTCATCACATCGGTAGGGCCTTCCAAGTCCATCCAGCGGATGTGCAGATCCTCAATGGACTTCAGATCCACGCAGGTAATGGTGCATTCCGCATCGGGGTTGATGTCCATGGCACCGAAGGTAAAAGAGGCGACATCGATAAGCATCTCCTCGTTGACGCCATCAAAACCCGACTCGTTGAGAAACTCGATACTCACTTATTTCCCCTCGTTTTCCGCAGCCTGTTTATTGTCAAAGGAATCATAGGCATCCACGATGCGGCCGACCAGCTGGTGGCGCACCACGTCCTGGGCGCTGAGATCCGCAAAGTGGATATCGTCCACGTTATTGAGAATTCGCCGCACGATGCGCAGGCCGGATACCTGCCCGCGCGGCAGATCCACCTGGGAAATATCGCCGGTGACCACGATGGTGGAGCCAAAGCCCAGGCGGGTCAAAAACATCTTCATCTGCGCCGGGGTGGTGTTTTGCGCCTCATCGAGGATGACGAAGGCATCATTGAGCGTGCGCCCGCGCATATACGCCAGCGGGGCGACCTCGATGATGCCGGCATCCATCAGCTTGGGAATCATCTCCGGATCGAGCATGTCCCGCAGCGCGTCATACAGCGGGCGCAGGTACGGGTCGATCTTGTCATTGAGCGTGCCTGGCAAAAAGCCCAGGTTTTCGCCCGCCTCGACCGCCGGACGGGTAAGAATAATGCGCGAGACTTGCTTATTTTGCAGCGCCTGCACGGCCTTCGCCACCGCCAGGTAGGTCTTGCCGGAACCGGCCGGGCCAATGCCAAAGACCACCGTATTATTGTCGATGGCCTGCACATATTCGGATTGCCCCACGGTCTTAGGGCGGATGGACTTGCCGCGGCGCTTGACGATGTCCGCCGCCATCGCCGCTGCCACCGACTGCGGCGCCTCTACGGCGACCATGTCCATGGTGTGCTTGACCGTATCGGTAGATACGGCATGGCCGCGCCTAGCGATGGCCTCGAGCTCATCGAGGATCTTCGCCGCGCGGGCTACCTCGTAATCGGGGCCGGTGACGGTGACAATATTGCCGCGGGCAAAAAGGTCCGCATCGAGGCGGTCATTGAGCACGCGGAGGTTATCGTCCGCGCTGCCCAAAACGCTGCTGACATACGCGGAATCGATCTCACATTTCTTGGTGATGATAGGCACGTCTAATAGGCTACCAGCGCTCAGTCCGCATGCCGATAGCCGCCAAGGCCACCATCGCCGCGCTGGCGGTGCGCAAAACCTCCGGGCCCAATTTGATAGGAACGGCCCCAGCCTCGCGCAGGGTTGTCAGCTCATTTTCCCCGATTCCGCCTTCGGGGCCGACCAGGAGGAAGACCTCGCCGCGCAAGTCCACCTCGCGGATGGATTCGGTGGCTTCCTCGTGCAGGACTAACACGCGCGCGGATTCTGCGCGCTCTGCTAGCTCCGCAACCAATTGGCGGGTAGTCAGCGGGCCGCGGATCTGCGGGATGCGGTCTCGCCGAGATTGCTTTGCGGCCGCTTCGGCCGCGGCCTGCCATTTGGTTATGGCCTTCGGCGCCTTCTTCCCGTCCCACTTGGCCACGCAGCGATCCGCCTGCCAGGCGATGATTTCATCCGCCCCGGCCTGTGTAGCCAGGTCAACGGCTAGCTCGGCGCGCTCGGATTTGGGAATCGCCTGCACCACGGTTACCCGCGGATTCGGTTCCGGTAGCTGGGTAACGGACTCGACGGTGCCGATTAAGTGGTCCTTGCCCGAGGTCTCGGTGACGGTGAGGGTGAGGCGGATTCCGGTGCCATCGATAAGCGCCAGCTTCTCCCCCTGCTGCATCCGCTTGACCGTCACGGCGTGGCGCGCCTCGGGTCCAGACAGCGTGATGCTGTCTCCGGCCTGGGCGGCAGAGAGATCTGGGTGGATGAAGACGGGCAGCGACATTAGCGGCGGAACTTATCGCGCAGGCGGGTAAAGAACGAGTCTTCCTGCCCGTCGCTGGCGGTGCGCACGCGGGCGCCCTCATCGCGGGTATTGCGGATCTTTTCCAGCGCCTCGCGACTCTTGCGGTCCAGATCCTTGGGAACAACCACATCCACGTGGGCAAAGAGGCTGCCGTAACCGTCGGTGCGCAGGCGTGGCATGCCCGCGCCTTCCACCTTGATCGACTCACCCGGCTGGGTGCCCGGCTCGATATCGATGGTGAGCTCCTCGCCATTGAGCTGATCGATAGTGAAGTTGGTGCCCAGCGCTGCATCGATCATCGGCACGTGCACGGTGACGTTCAGGTCATCCGCATTGCGCTGGAAGACCTCGTGTTCCTGGGTGTGCACCTCCACGTAGAGGTCACCTGCAGGGCCACCGCCGTGGCCGACCTCGCCCTGGGAAGCCATGCGGATGCGCATGCCATCGTTGATACCAGCCGGGATGGACACCGGGAGATCGCGGCGCTTTTTCACGCGGCCATCGCCGGCGCACTGGTTGCAGGGATCCTCAATGATTTCGCCAAAGCCCTGGCACTTCGGGCACGGGCGGGTGGTCATCACATTGCCCAAGAAGCTGCGCTGCATCTCCTGGATTTCGCCCATGCCGTTGCAATTATCGCAGGTGACGGGCTTGGACTTGGAGTTTGAGCCGGTACCGCCGCAGGAATCACACAGCACCGCGGTATCGACGGTGACCTTCTTCTTCAGGCCGGTATAGGCCTCTTCGAGGGTAATCCGGGTGCGCAGGAGGGCATCGTTGCCGGGCTGCACGCGCGACTTAGGCCCGCGGGATCCGCCGCCGGCGCCACCGCCGAAGAACTCGGCGAAGATATCGCCTAAGCCACCGCCGCCGAAGCCGCTAAATCCGCCGGCACCGGCGCCAGCGCCACCGCCGCCTTGCTCCATGGGATCGCCGCCCATGTCGACGATCTGGCGCTTTTGTGGATCCAGCAAAACTTCCTGGGCAACCGAGGCCTCGCGAAATTTCTCCGCCGCTGCCTCATCATCCGGGTTCACATCCGGGTGATACTTGCGGGCCAGCTTGCGGTACGCCTTCTTAATTTCTTGGTCCGTTGCGTCCTTATCAACACCGAGGATGCCGTAATAGTCACGAGCCACTGTTAGAGATATTCCTTCTCGATCGTTTTGTTGGTATTACCTTGCAAAAATTTATGTAGCGACCGGCTAGTCTACTCGCACTACTCGCCGGCCAAAATTTCACTCACGTATTGTGCAACAGCAGAGACCTTAGAGATTGTTCCCGAATAGTCCATAAACGTCGGCCCCACCACACCAAGGCCGCCAAGCGTCGCCGCCTGTCCCCCGGTTCCAAAACCATACCCGGCGGCAACGACGGAGGCATCGCGCAGTTGATCCTCCTCGTTTTCGTCCCCGATCACCACGGAAACATTGCCTAAGTCCGGTACGCGTGCCAGCAATTTCAACACGACGACCTGTTCTTCTAAAGCCTCGATAATTTTGGGCAGCCCCTCCGGAAATTCGCGGGCGACGCGGGTGAGGTTGGAAGTCCCCGCCATAATCAAGCGATCGGATGGCTGTTCCACCAAGGTTTCAATGAGCGTGGTCGCCACCTTAAGCACGTGGTGGCGGATATCCAGCGGGGCGTCATCGACGAGGTGGGCGAGCTCCACGGAGGCATCAGTAAGCGTCTTGCCCACCAGCGCATTATTGACGATGTCCCGCAGGCGATACGTCTGATCCTGGTCAATGACCTCATCTAGTTCCACGTTGCGCTGATCCACGCGGCCGTTATCCGTAATCAGCACCAGCAAAACCCGCACCGGAGATAGTGTGACGACCTCGCAGTGCTTGACGCGCGAGACCTTCAAATTAGGCAGCTGCACCACGGCCGCCTGCTCAGTGACCTGGGCCAAAAGCTGCACGGAGCGGCGCAGCACATCTTCGAGGTCTACCCCGCCTTCCAAGAAGTTCAGCATCGCTTTGCGCTCTGGGGTAGAAAGCGGCTTGACCTCGTGCAGAGAATCAACGAACTGCCGGTACCCCTGCTGCGTGGGAACGCGCCCGGAACTGGCATGCTGCTGCGAAATCAGCCCCTGCGATTCCAGCACAGCCATGTCATTGCGGATGGTCGCGGAAGAAACGCCCAGCCGGTAGCGCTCTACCAGCGTTTTGGAGCCCACGGGTTCCTGGGAGGCAATGTAATCCGCAACGATGGCCCGCAGGACTTCCTTGCGGCGGGCATCAGTTGAGGTAGACACTTCTCAGCGCTCCTATTCTCTGCGGGTTAGTTTCCGTCGATGTGCCGGCGTCTTTCTATAAATACAGCATAAATCCAGCGCCAATCTTGAAAGTCTAACAAGAATAAGCCCGAATAAGGGGTTTTGCTGGTTCAGGGGCAAATATAAGGGATTTCTGACGGCGGCTAGGACTCTTCGGCGATTAGGAGGTCGGAAACGATGCCATCGGCAAGCAGGCGCCCAGGCTTGGTCACTCGCACGCGCTGGCCGGCGCGCTCGAGCAGGCCGCGGTCGATGAAGTCCTCCAATGCCGGGGCAGCGTGGGCATCGAGCCAGGATTCTGGGATGCCCTCGCGCAGGCGCAGGCCCAGCATCACCTTTTCCATGTGGCGGTCGGCCCCCGTCAAGGTTTCGCTGTCTTTGATGGGCAGCTCGCCGTTTCCTAATGTTTGGATATAGCGGTTGGGGTGCTTGACGTTATAAAAGCGCTCGTTACCTAAGTGGGAGTGCGCACCAGGACCTGCACCCCACCAGTTGCCGTCCACCCAGTAGATGCGGTTGTGCTCGCATTCGCCGCCGGATAGCGACCAATTGGAGACCTCGTACCACTCAAAGCCGGCGTCTTCGAGGGTGGAAGAAATCATTTCATAGCGCCTGGCCAGCACGTCTTCATCCGGGGCGGGCAGCAGCCCCTTATTCACCTTGCGGGCCATACGCGTGCCATCTTCCACGATGAGCGAGTACGCGCTGACGTGGTCGACACCGGTCTCGAGCACGCGGTCCAAGGTCTCGCGGACGTTATCGTCGGTTTCGGTGGGCGTACCGTAAATCATGTCGAGGTTGACGTGCTGGAAGCCGGCCGCACGGGCCTCACGCGCGGCGGCGAAGGCGCGTCCGGGGGTATGGGCCCGCTCGAGCACCTGGAGCACGCTGTGCGAGGCGGACTGCATGCCGAGGCTGATGCGGTTAAAGCCGGCATCGGCAAGCGCGGCAAAGTACTCCGGCGAGGTGGACTCCGGGTTGGACTCGGTGGTGACCTCGGCGCCTGGGCTAAGCCCAAAGGTAGAACGCACCGTATCCAGGATGCGGCTCAGGCCCTGCCCGCCCAGGAGCGAGGGCGTGCCGCCACCGATGAAGACCGTATCCGCGGTGCGCCCCACGCGGCCCGCCGCCATCTCCAGCTCCTTGTCCAAGGCATCGAGGTAAGGGCCGGTGAGATCGCGCGGGCTGCCCAACTCGCCGGGGGTATAGGTATTGAAATCGCAATAGCCGCAACGGGTGGCGCAAAAGGGAACGTGGATATACAGCCCGAATGGTTCAGTCATGAATCAAACCCTAATAGGCGGGGAACAAAATGGCCGAAATGGGTGTTAAACATGTAGTATATTGCCAACTTCCCGCGTATAGAAAGGTACCTTCAGTGGAGCCTCCCAGTCGATGTCCCCGCCACCTTATAGGCGGTGGGGAGTAACTCATGTTATCGGCTATTGTGATGATCCTGGCAGGCTTTGTTGTCATCGGCATCATCATCGTCGCGAACGCTTACTTCGTGGCGCAAGAGTTTTCATTCATGTCTGTGGACCGCACCCAATTGCGGTCCATGGCCGCTGAAGGTGATAAATCCGCCCAGCGCGCGCTCGACATCACCAAGCGCACCTCCTTCATGCTTTCCGGTGCGCAGCTCGGCATTACCATTACCGGCCTGCTCATTGGTTATGTGGCAGAGCCCCTAGTGGGCCAGGGCCTTGGCGTGCTGCTTGGCGGAGTGGGAATTCCCACCGGCGTGTCCGTGGCTATCGGCACCATCGCGGCGCTATTTATTTCCACCATCGCCACGATGCTCTTTGCGGAGCTTTTTCCTAAGAACTACACCATCGCCGCGCCCATGAAAACGGCACTGCGCCTGGCCGCATCCACGCAGTGGTACTTGCGCATTTTCGGCTGGCTCATCCGCTTTTTCGAGTATTCCTCCAATGCGATTTTGAAGCTCTTTCGCATCGAGCCGGTAGAAGACGTCGACTCTTCCGCTACTGCCGATGACCTCGAATCCATCGTGGATTCCTCGCACGAAACCGGCGTCTTGGATGAGGACACGTACATGGTTTTGGACCGTTTGCTCGACTTTCCCGAGCACGACGTCGAGCACGCCATGATCCCCCGCTCCCGCGTGGACGTCATTGACCCCGGCACCACCCTGGGTGAGGTGCGCGAATTGATGTCTGAAAACCACACGCGCTACCCCGTCATCGATGATGAGCACAACCCCATCGGCGTGGTGCATCTTTTCGATGTCCTGGGATCCGATCTCCCTGCCGCCACCAGCGCCACCGCCATCATGCGCGAGCCCCTGGTGGTTCCGGAGCTTATGCCACTTCCCGATGTCGTTGATGAGCTGCGCGGCGAAGAACAAAAGCTGGCCTGCGTCATCGATGAGTACGGCGGATTCGTCGGCATCGTCACCATGGAGGACCTGGCCGAGGAGATTCTTGGCGATGTCACCGATGAGCACGATATCGAGGAAACCGAAGAAATCACCGAGCAGGACGAATCCCACTGGCTGGTCGATGGCGATACGCCACTGGATGAAATCGAGCGCGCCATTGGCCACGATCTTCCAGAGGGCGATTTCGAAACCATCGCCGGCCTGCTCATCGCGCACGCCGGCGCCCTGCCGGAGGTAGGCGAAGTCCACACCATCGCCCTGGAGGCAGAGCCGGATGACTGGGTGGATCAGGATGAAGCACCCACCCGCTCCATCCGCATGCGCGTAGATGATGTGGACCGCCACGTGCCATCCTCCCTGGCCATCGAGCTAATTGAGGATTATGTCCACGACAGCGACGATGAAGAGGAGGAGGCATAATGACCGATACGTGGTGGTTCAACCTCATCGTCACGCTGCTCATTATTGCGGCATCCGGTTTCTTCGTGGTCATCGAGTTTTCCCTCATGGGCTCGCGCCGCAACCGGCTCGAAGAAAGCGCGGAGTCTTCGCGCACCGCCCGCGCCGGCCTGCGCTCGCTCAATGAGCTGACCATTATGCTGGCGGGCGCGCAATTGGGCATTACTGCTGCCACCTTCGTGCTCGGCGCCGTGACCAAGCCCTGGGTCCATCACCTCCTGATGACCCCGCTGGAGGCCCTTGGCCTGCCACTGGGCGTTGCCGATGTCGCCAGCTTCATCCTCGCCCTGTTCATCGTCACCTTCCTGCACCTGGTGCTGGGTGAAATGGCGCCCAAGTCCTGGGCCATCGCCCACCCAGAATCCGCCCTGCAGGTCATTGCTATCCCCGCCCGCGGGTTCGTGTGGGTCTTCCGCCCGCTGCTGAAGTGGATTAACACGATGGCCAATAAATTGGTGGCCATGACGGGTGAGGAACCGGTCGACCGCGCCGGCGCCGCCGGCTACGACGCCGAGACGCTGCGCACCTTGGTCGAGCATTCCCGCGAGACCGGCGCGCTTGACGATAATTCCGCCAACCAGATTTCCGATGTCATCGAGCTCGAGAACTCCACGGTGGGCGCCATGGCGCGCGCCCACGGCTCCGAGGTAGTGCCGCTTCCTTCCGATGCCACGGTGGAACAGCTCCAAGAGCTCGTCCTGCGCAAAAACATCATGCGCGTGCTCGTCTTCCCCAAAGATTCCCGCGTGCCCCGCGTGGTGCACGTGCGCGATACCCTCATGGCAGATCCCGATACCCCAGTCCTCGAATTCTCCCGCGACCCGATTTCCGTCTCTTCCGCCACCACCGTGCAAAAGACGCTCGATCACATGCGCTCCCGCAATGAGCAGCTCGTCGTCGTGGGCAAGGCGGATAAGGACAAGGCCGTGTGGATCCTTACCTGGGATGACATCATGGGCCAGCTGTGGCCGCAGATTACCGAGCAGCTGGACAAGGTCGCCCCTCCCCCAGCGGTATGACTGTCTCGCCGAACCAACCAACCCGTTGGTTCGGCGCCTAGTAGTTTTATAAACAAAATTCAAAAGATAAACAAGCGTACACAAGCGCGGTGTTTTCTCTGGGCCATTGGAAACACCGGGTGAGCGCATTGTGCGACCACCTCCTCCCCATCTCGCTGGAAGCGGAGGCGCCATCAAGGAGCTCGATGCTGCTTTGTCCCCTTGGTGCCGAATTCGCACTAAGGGGACGCAGCTACGCTACCCATTGTTATCGCAGGTGTGGATAACTTAAGCTCGTGGCGCAACTAAAGCCCCACGATTCACACTTAGTGAAGATTCAACGAGAACTCCACAGCCTGCGCGCGTTTCGGTAGTGGGCATCGTGCTCCTCGTATGTGCTCGAGGGCATGAACCAAGCACTAACTAATATTCCGTCCATCCGGAACAACCATCCCACCTTCTGGCACGACCTCAATAACGGCACCTACCTCAAACTCGCACCCCGCATCGCGGTGCACCGCGACCATTACCACGGTTTGAGCCTGTCCTCTCAGCTGCACCTGCGCGCCATTGCCGCCGCCCGCAGCGCCTATACCGCGGTACTCATTTCCAAATCCGCCGCCCGCCTCCACGGGCTATGGGTGCTTGCCTCCGCCGAAGAAAAAGTGGAAATGGCCCTTCCCCATAACTCTCTGCCGAATAAGGACCGGCGCCATCCAGAACGCATTTACCGCAAAACGAAATTACCCGATCCATTGCTGGTACACGGCGCCCGCACCGTTTCTCCGGCCCGAGCCGTGATCGATATCGCCCGATTCCACGGTTTTCGCGAGGGCCTCATTGCCGCCGATTCTGCCCTGCGCACAGGAATTACGAAGAAAGCTCTTAGGCAGGAATTCGCCCGAATGGGCAGGGTACGCAATAGCGCCGTCGTGCGAGAAGTTATCCACCACAGCTGCGCCGCCTCCCCTTCCCCTTATACCTCCTTTGCCCGCGCCCTGCTCATCCAGGCGGACTTTCCCTGGCCGATGTTTTTCGAGGTTCAGTACGCTGCCCTTCCTGGCATCACCGCGGAGCTGTGCATCAATAAGACCTACGTCATCGACATCGAGACTCCAGGGGGTAGCTACACCGTTGGAGCTACCACCACCGCCGCTGGGCCGCTTGACGACGCTGCAGCCACCGCGATGCCAACGATGAGAGACAAGGCCGGTCAGTCCCGCGACAAGCGCCTGCGCGATGCTGGCTTTACCGTCATACAGTGCTCCCCGCAGCAGTTAGTTCAGCACCCGGAACGCTTCATCTCTGAGGTGACTGCCACTATCTCCGCGCGCCAAAACGCTATACGCTCCCAGCAGTCCCACAACTGAGCCATTCAAAGCTAAAGATGAAGCCATGCAAGGTTCTAGTCCATGCGGGATGGCCATCTAAAAATGCGACGGCCACCGAGAGAGGGAATCTCGGTGGCCGCTAAAATCCCCTTGCCTTAAGCAAGGAAGTCTAAAGGAGCTATGCAGTTGTGGCCCGGCGGGCTGCCTCGCGCTTGGCGCGGACCTTTTCTACGACCGCGGCAATGCGGGCGCGTTCTTCCAGGAATTGCGGCGGGTTATGCCCGCGCATGGAGCGCACGTACGCCGGGTGCGTATCGAGCACGGTGTGCTTCCACGCCTGCACGGCGATGAGTGCGGATTCCCCGGTGCACTTATACAGGTGCGGTAGGGAGACCATGTCGAGGTTGCGGGCGACGGCATCGGTTTGCGCCAGCACGTATTCCACAACCTCGCGGAGGTAATCTGCTACCGCCTGTGTGCGTTTGCGCAGTGCTTCTGCCAATTCATGCACGACGATGGGCTTGGCAATGGGATAGCGCTCGTCCAATAGGCGCGGGGTAAGCTGCTCCGGCTCCTCCGCATCATTCGCGCCAGAAGGAGCGGCAGAAATAGTTCCCGAACGCACGCCAGACACTAGCGCTTGGCGAAGCCCAATTAGCTCACCCACGCAGCGCCCCGAGTCCACGCGGGCATCGTCGACGATATCGCCGAGTTCTGCCAAGCAATCCATGGACAGTTCCTCATCCCAATCCTCGATTGCTTCAATGAGGTGCTCGAGGTATTCCGCGACTTCGTCGCCGATATTATAAATCTCCTGGGTGAGCTCGCGGTGACGCAGCTCGGCGGCGATCTTCTGCATAGGCTTCGAGCCACTCCTTCCGCGGTTTTCTTTTTCTAACCTCTAGTAGAGGTTGAGGTTTTCGGCGACGACTCATGACTCTATGCCAGATCGTCCACCGCGAGAGCGCGACACTCCGAAGCGTTTCACAGGTTTATGGCAGGTTCGCGCTTGCGTCCTTTTTGACCTGCAAGAAGAAAAACACCCGAGGAATAAAATCCCCGGGTGTACCCGTTTCACACCTTTCTAGCGCTTGTAAATGTGCTCGATGGCGCTGGCGTAGCGTTGAGCCACCACGTTGCGCTTGACCTTCATCGTTGGGGTGAGCTCATTTTCATCCTCAGTAAGGTCGCTTTCTAGGATGTAGAACTTCTTGATGCCTTCCGCGTGGGAGACCGTGGAGTTCACCTTGTTGACGGCGTCTTGCACCTCGGCGCGCAGGGTGGCGTCGGTAGCCATATCGCTCATGGAGCGGTTTTCTGGGATATTGTGGTCCAATTTCCACCGCTTGAGGGTGTCCGGGTCCAAGGTGATAAGCGCTCCCACAAACGGCTTGCCATCGCCTACGACCATGGCCTGCGAAATCAGGGGGTGCCCGCGCAGGATATCCTCCATCGGGCCAGGCGATACATTCTTGCCACCTGCGGTGACAATCAAGTCCTTCTTGCGGCCAGTGATGGTGAGCTTGCCATCATCGTCGATTTCCCCCAAGTCACCAGTGTTGTACCAGCCATCCTCGAAGGCTTCCTCCGTGGCCTCGGGGTTATTCCAATACCCTTGGAAGACCATACCGCCCTTGATGCAGACTTCGCCGTCATCGTTAATGCGCAGGGTCACCCCGCCCAACGGTGGGCCGACGGTACCAATGGATTGGTCGAGGTAGTCCACGGCCGCGGCCGCAGCGGTCTCGGTCAGGCCGTAGCCTTCATAAACGGGAACTCCGATGCCGCGGAACCAATGCAATAAATCGTGGCCCATCGCGGAACCGCCGGTAATGCAGTACCGAACATTGCCGCCCACGCCCTGGCGGATGGTGGAATAGACCAGCTTGTCAAAGAGCTTGTGCTTGATTTTCAGCAGGCGGTCTGGACCTTCCGGCGTATCGAGTGCCTTGGAGTATTCGATGGCAATCTTTTCGGACTGCTCAAAAAGGAAGCTCTTGATGCCAGAATCCGCAGCCTTCGAGGCCGCAGAGTTACGGACCTTTTCAAATACGCGCGGCACGCCCAAAATCACGTTAGGGCGAGAGCGGGCGAACTCGATGGAGATGGTGGAAAAATCGGACCAGTGGTTCTGCGAAGCACCGCGAATAGCCACAGCAATCGAAACGGCGCGGGAGAAGACGTGGGCCAAGGGCAAAAACGTCAGCGTATGGCTGCCCGGCACGGCGAATACGCCGATGGGATTGGTGGTCAGCGCCCTAGCTTCCGAGAGCCAGTTCCGGTGCGTCAGGATGCAGCCCTTCGGGCGGCCGGTGGTGCCGGAGGTATAAACCAAGGAGGCCAGATCATCGGTATTGGTGGCGGCGATGCGGGCAGACACCTCATCGGTGCCAACGCTGCGGCCTTCGAATTTCAAGGTATCGATGGCGGAGGAATTAATCTCCAATACGCGCCGCAGCTGCGATGGCGAGCCCTTCAAATTCGGTTCCCCATCGTCTTGTAGAACTAGGTTTTCAACCAATTCGGAGTGCTCGCGGGTTTCGGTAATAGCCAGCACCGCACCGGAATCCTCGATAATCCAGCGCACCTGGGAGGCGGACGAGGATGGATAGACCGGAACCGATGCCGCGCCGGCTGCCCAAATGGCGTAGTCCAGCAGGGACCATTCGTAACGGGTAGCAGAAATGAGGGCGATGCGATCGCCCTGCTCCACGCCTAGCGCGATTAAGCCTTGAGCTACTTCAAAGACCTCATCGATAAACTCTTTACCGGTGACATTGACCCACTCATAATTAGCGGGCCGGGTAAACATGACGCCGTGCGGACGCTTCTTCGCGGTATCCATCAGGGCGGTGAGGCAGGTTTCCCCCGGCTCAATGGTAAATTCCGCCGGAGTGTGCACTTGTTGCAGGGTCACGCGATGTCCTTTCGCACAGCTAATAATAATCTGTGCCTACTGTACCAACCGGATGGCTTATCAACGCGTTTCACCCACGATCGAAGCGGTAATTATTCAGGGCTAATAGCACCAGAGTGGTCCATTTATTGGAGCAATCCACCAGTTTGTCCTAGGGCCACAGGCTGCCGATGAGCGCAACGATGAGAACTAACGCAATCATGGACCACAGTGTGAGCGAGACCCGGGATTTGGGCAGGGCGCGCTTGCGGCGAACGGGCTGAGAGGTGCCGGCAACCGGCGGGTTTGCAGCGCGCTCATCTTTTTTGCGCTCTGGATCCCATAGGCCTTCGCGGGGATCTACTGGCTGGATCCTATCCGAGCTGGCGCCGGGCACGTCGCCGCTCGCTGCGTTATCGCCCGCGCCCTCCGAATGTTGTTCAGCCATGGTCTTTTACTGTAGTGCCGCGATTGCGAAACTGGGAAATTAGGGCGGCGCTGCGGTCCACGGCCCACATCAGGCACCAGGCCAGCCCAATCATGATGGGAACCACGATGATGACCACGATAATCATCTGTACCCACACAGGCGCCTGCACCAAGAACTGCGAAAATGCGCTGCTCACGTCAGTCAACCACTCCATGGATCCTTATATTACTGCCCCACGGTAATCTGGCAGGTATGTCGAGCGCACAGATACCCGTCACCATTGCCACCCCATCTGGACGTATCACCGGCTTTAGCCGCGATGGCCTCTCCTACTTTCATTCGCTGCGCTTTTGCGAAATACCTAGCCGCTTCGCCCCAGCGCGGCCGCTGGATGAGGCCCTCGACCAGGATGCGCGCACACCACAGCCGGATGAGGTAGCGCTCAGCATTACTACCCCGGAAAACGCGGCGGATTGCCCCGTGGTGGTCTATATCCACGGGGGAAGTTTTGAAGGCGGCTCGCATGAGGATGAGCGGGTGCCAGGCACGGTAACGGCCCGCAAGGGCATCATCCAAGTCCGGGTGGGCTACCGCGTGGGCCTGGCCGGGTTCGCCCGCTTTGCCGACGATGAGGCGGACCGCTACCGCGGCATCGATGATTGTGTGCTGGCGTTGGAGTGGCTGCAGGACAATATCGAATCCTTTGGCGGGGATAAAACGAATATCACCCTGGTAGGCCAGTCCGCCGGCGCGGCGATTAGCCTGTGGCTTGCCCGGCGCGACCACTACCGCGGTGCTTTCCGGCGCGTCCTGGCCCTCTCGCCTGCCTACCCCCGCGATACCTTTGAGCACCGCGTGGCGGGGTTGCACAGGTACCTCTCGGTACCCATTGAGCGCAGCGCCCTGGAATCACTGTCGCCCAAGGCATTAGATAAGGGCTACCAAAAGTTCCGCAAGAAGCACCGCTATGACTTGGCCCTCGGCCCGGCGCCGATGCAGGCATCTGAACTGGCGGATATCCCCATCGTGGTGAGCTCCACCCGAGATGAGTTTTACGATCTTCCGGCCGGCAAGCGCATCGATAATATGGCCCTGGGCAAGTTCATTTGTAACTACCTTTCCCAGCGCTTCGGCTTCCCGCACGGGCGATACACGCAATGGCGCCAGCTCGCGCAGTACGTGGACCCGGACCGCCTCATGGGCCGGATGATCGGCGATTCCCTCGTTCGCCGCTGGACGGCACAGGTTGCTTCCGGCGCACCGGGACCAACCTGGATGATGGAATTTACGAGGAAGCTCAAGCCGGCGCTGCACTGCGATGAGCTCTACCTGCTCTTCAGCACTGACTGCGAGCTGAATGAGTGGCTCTGTCATTTCGCTACGACCGGCGAGCCGGGCTTCCCCAACTATGGCAGCGACCACCGCGTGCTCGAATTTGATTTGGATACCGGGGATCGGCGCATCGCCTATGCCACCCTGGATTACGTGGCGGCGGCGTTTTATGAGGAGGACTAACTGCTGCTGCGCCTACGGCTGAAGCGCCGTGCGCAATTCAGCTTCTG
This sequence comes from Corynebacterium sp. KPL2830, assembly GCF_040225635.1. Lineage (NCBI taxonomy): Bacteria > Bacillati > Actinomycetota > Actinomycetes > Mycobacteriales > Corynebacteriaceae > Corynebacterium > Corynebacterium sp. KPL2830. Next base: position 46,237 of record NZ_JBEHFR010000009.1, read on the forward strand.
CCAGTTCCTCGCACATCCACGGGCTAAATACCGCCGGCACGGCATCGGCCGCGGCGATAAGCCGGGCGGGATCGACCCATTCCCAGGAGTCGACCTCGTCCGGGTTCGGCTGCCACTGCGCCTGGGAGTCGAGCTCTACGCAGTAGACGGGGCAGATTTCATTTTCCACCAGGCCGGAAGAATCCACCGCGCGGTAGGAAAAGGTGGGCAGAACCTCGCGCAGGTTGGATAGCCCATCCGCGGGAATGCCTAGCTCGAATTCGGCGCGGCGAATGACGGCATCGGCAGTCGCTTCTCCCGGGCCAGGATGCCCGCAGAAGGAATTGGTCCACACGCCAGGCCAGGTTTGTTTGCTCAGCGCCCGGCGGGTGATGAGTACCTTTCCTTGGCAGGTAACCCACGCGGAAAAGGCAAAGTGCAAGGCGGTGTCGGTGGTATGCACCTCGGATTTGAGGGCAATACCAATGGCTTTTCCATCAGTACCCGCCAAGACTACCCGTTCCGTCATAGGTTCAGATCCCCCACCCACGTGACATTTCCAATATGCAGGCGGGCATTCCAGAGGTTGCCCGGCGCGACATCGTAGCGGTATTGCAGGTTGACCGAGGCGCCCGCGCCTAACGGGTGATCGAGGCCCGGGGGTTCCACGCCAGGCGCGGAGTTCTCGTCATACGGCAGGGCTTTTACCTTAGACCAGCCGCCATTCCCGTCGGCGCGCTCAAGGACGGGGTCATCGAAGGCATCGGTGGGCAGGGCCATTTCGTTTTCGTTCTTGAGCAAAATGGTTACCACGGAGCCGCCGGAATTATTGTCCGTATACACTCCTTGCAGCTCCCAGCTGACACCGAGGCCGGCATCTTTGACCGGGCTCGCCAGGTTGGAAGTGACTTCCTTATCGTCGGTGTCTTCCGCTTGATAAGGCGCTTCTTCTGAGCTGGAGACGGTGATATTGTCCCCCAAACCGGTCTCTTCCGGCTGGAGAATGCTGCATCCGGCCAGGGTCACGGCGAGAAGGGTGACCACGCCTGCGCCTAAAGTGTGAGAAATTTTCACCGTGGATGGATCCTTTGCACGCGAAGATTACTTTATTTCTGCACAGATACCTTAGCCGAAAGCCCGCCCAAGGTATGCATCTGGGCTGCGCGCCGTGGCGTGTGGCATACTGGACTGTCTCTTTTAGGTACTCTACTTCCCTACGCGTCTTTGAATTGAGCATCCCTCCATGAAATCCCTCGTACGCATTACCCGCAGCGCATCTGCTCTGTGGCCCTATTATCTCGGCGTGTTGCTCGCAGCGACAGTCACCGCCGTCCTTGCGTTGATTTCACCCTTCCTCACCAGGGAAGCCACCGACATCATCGTTGAGGCCCTCCAAACAAGCGAGCCGCTTGGCGATGCCCTTCGTTCCGTCCTTTTGCTCGCCCTCGCCCTCTTCCTGGCTGATGCCGCCAATGCCCTATTCCGCAATGTCGGCAGCTACATCGGCGATGTCATGGTCTCGCGCTTGCGCCAGATTTTATCCAACCGCTACTTTGCCAAGCTCTTGGCGCTGCCGCAGGGCTATTACGATAATCAGGTCACCGGCACCATCATCGCCCGGCTGGATCGCTCCATTGCGAATATCACGCAGTTTATTCAGTCCTTTGCCAATAACTTCTTCACGATGATCATCCAGACCATCGCGGTATTGGCCATTACCGCCTGGTACTACTGGCCGCTGACCATCTTATTGGCGCTGCTTTTCCCCATTTATATGTGGCTGACCGCGCTGACCTCGAAGCGCTGGCAAAAATTTGAGGCCATTAAAAACGAAAACATCGACCAAGCAAATGGCCGCTTCGCCGAGGTCATAGGCCAGGTCAAGGTCACCAAATCCTTCGTCGCCGAATCCCGCGAGCTGAACCACTTTGCCCAGCGCTATGGCACCGTGGTCGATACCACGCGGCCGCAGTCCCGCTGGTGGCACATGATGGATACCTTCCGCGGCATCGCCATGGCCGTGATCTTTTTAGGCATCTATGCGGTCATCTTCTGGCGCACCCTTGAAGGCCACTTCTCCATCGGCGATATGGTCATGCTCTTGCAGATGGTCACCATGGCTAAGCAGCCCGTATTCATGATGAGCTGGATGATCGATACGGCCCAGCGCGCTATCGCCGGCTCGCGCGACTACTTCAGGGTCATGGAAGAAGACCTAGAGCCCACCGCCTCGCGCGAGCTGGTCGCCGCCATCACGGACTCCGGCACCCCCGATCTGAACCTCACCCCTATTACTCCATTGGAGCCCACGCCCGGCGCGCCGGTCTTTGCCTTTGATGATGTCTCCTTTGCTTATGAAGAAGGAAAGCCCGTCGTCAACAACATCTCCTTTACCGCCCACGAGGGCCAGAAGGTCGCGCTCGTGGGCGAATCGGGCGGCGGTAAATCCACCCTGGTCAACCTGCTGCTGGGCCTTTATCACCCCTCGGCTGGCCACCTCGATGTGCTGGGGCACCGCGTCGATGACCTCACTGCGTCTCGCTTGCGCGCCTCTGTTGGCGTGGTCTTCCAGGAGTCTTACCTCTTTTCGGGCACCATCCGCGACAATATTGCCTATGGCAAGCCTGGGGCCACGGAGGAAGAAATCGTGGATGTGGCCAAGCGCGCCAATGCCCATGACTTCATTGAGGCCTTCCCGGATGGTTATGACACGGTAATCGGTGAGCGCGGGCTGAAGCTTTCCGGCGGGCAGAAACAGCGCGTATCCGTTGCGCGCGCCATGCTGAAAGATGCCCCTATCTTAGTGCTCGATGAGGCTACCTCCGCGCTTGATACCAAGGCCGAACGCGCCGTCCAAGCCGGCCTGGATGAGCTGATGAAGGACCGGACCACGCTGATTATTGCGCACCGCCTATCCACCATCGCGGATGTCGATACCATCATCACCCTCGAGGCAGGGCGGATCGATGAAATGGGCTCGCCTGCCGAACTCGCGCAATCCGGCGGCATTTATGCCGAGCTGCTCAAACTCACCCAATCTAGCTCCGCGGCGGACCGCCGCCGGCTGAAAAAGTACGGCTTTGTCACCGGTACTAATTCCCACAGCGAGCACGGCGAAGAAAGTGAATAAATCCACTGGGACTGCTGCGCTTAAAGCGTTAAGCTTGTGTGCATGCAGTTTCCTAGCCTAGAAGAGTTGCAAGCCCGCGGTACCCGCAAGTGGACCGTCTTTGATGAGGACATCCTCCCGCTGTGGATCGCGGAGTCCGATTTCCCCACCGCCCCCGCCGTTAAAAAGGCGCTGCAGGAGATGGTGGATAATGAAACCTTCGGCTATACCCCCTCCCCCAAGGCCTCGGGGCTGCGCGAGGCAGTCGCCGATTTCTATGCGGAGCGCTACGACTGGCGCCCCAATGCCGATCACATCTTCTGGATAGGCGATGTCGTCCGCGGCCTCTTGCTCGGCGTGCAGTACTTTACCCGCGATGATTCCCCCGTCATCGTGCCCGTACCCTCCTACCCACCGCTGCTCGAACTCCCCCGCACGGCGGGGCGCGAGAAGATCGAAACCAGCCTCGAGCTAGATGAAATCGAGCAAGCCTTCAAAGACGGCGCCGGTTCGATTCTCTTGGCCAACCCCTATAATCCGCACGGCCACGTCTTGTCGGAGGACTACCTCCGCGGGTTGGTGGAGTTGGCGGAGAAATACGATGCCCGCATCTTGGCCGATGAGATCCATGCCCCGCTGGTTTATGAAGGAAAGCATATTCCGGTGGCATCGCTAAGCGAGGAAGCAGCGCAGCGCACCATTACGGTCACCGCCACCTCCAAGGCCTTTAATACCGCGGGACTTAAGTGCGCGCAGATTATCTTTTCCAATGCCGCCGATGCCCAGAAGTGGAACGGGCTTACCGGCGTGGCCAAAGACGGCACCGGCACCTTGGGCGTGCTTGCCGCCGAGGCCGCCTACCGCCACGGCGGGGGCTTCTTGGATGAGGAAATTGAGTACCTGCGCGAGACTCGAGACTGGTTGGTTGAAGAATTGCCGCAGCGCATCCCTGGACTGAAGACTACGCAGCCCCAAGCCACCTACCTGTTGTGGCTGGACTTTTCCGACACCGCCATCGCCGGCAATCCGCAACCTGCCAAGTGGCTGCGCGAAAACGCCCGCGTGGCCCTCAACGAGGGCGATACCTTCGGCACCGGCGGCCCAGGTCATGCGCGGTTGAACTTTGCCACTTCCCGCGAAATCTTGAGCGAGGCACTCGACCGCATGGAAAAGGCCTTCGCCGAGCTCGACTAGTTCGCAGCCACCCTTTCTCCTCGCCCCATCGCACACGCGATGGGGCATTTATTGTATTTTCACCATGCTTTGATTTCTCAACAGGTGGGCAGTAATATCTCATTACATGAATAGCCCCTATAGGGCTACAGAATTCACATTCCTGGTCGCGCCCTCGCCACCTCGGCTCTCGGCGCGGCTGATGGTTTTAGTACGCAATGTTAAGGAGCCAGGATGGCTACCACCACTGCCTCAGGCACCCCCAAGAGCAAGGCCACCGTTGTCATTGCCTCGCTCATGCTCTTTTCGATGTTCTTCGGCGCCGGCAACCTCATTTTCCCACCGATGGTGGGCGTTTCCGCCGGCACCAACTTCTGGCCCGCCGTGCTGGGCTTCCTCGCCGCCGGCGTGCTCTTGCCCGTCCTGGCCATTATCGCGGTCGCGATTTCCGGCCGTTCCGTCCGTGACTTAGGCGCAAATGGCGGCGCGATCTTCGGCGTCGTCTTTTCCGCCCTGTCCTATCTTTCTATCGGTGCTTTCTACGCGCTCCCGCGTACCGGCGCGGTATCCATGGAAACGGCGATTACTCCCCTGTTGGGCTGGGAAGGCACCATGGCCAGTGGTGCATTCAATACCGTCTTCTTCCTTATCGCACTGGGCCTGGCGTGGAAACCCAATTCCATCATCGATACCCTGGGCAAATTCCTCACCCCGGCCCTGGTTGCGCTGCTGGTCGTCCTCATTACTTTGGCGGCGCTGAATCACCCGCGCGATCCCCAGATGCCCACCGAAGATTACGTCTCTTCCCCCATGGTCACCGGCCTTTTCGAGGGCTATAACACCATGGACGCCATCGCTGGCTTGGCCTTTTCCATCGTCATCGTGGGTTCCCTGCGCTCTAAGGGCTTTAAAACCCAAAAATCCCTGGTGAAGGGCACCATCACCGCAGCACTTGTCGCCGGCGCCCTGCTTGCTGCCATCTATTTGGGCCTCGCTTGGGTGGGCCAGACTTTGCCCAATGGCCAGTCTTATGATTCAGGTGCGCCGCTGCTTGCCGAGGCCGCCAATCTCACCATGGGCACCTTCGGCCAGGCCCTCTTCTCCGCCATCGTCGTCCTCGCCTGCCTGACCACCGCGGTGGGCCTTATCACCGCGACCTCCGCGTTCTTCGAGATGCTGGTACCGAAGACGACCTACCACCTGTGGGCCTGCATCTTCACCGCGATGTCTATCCTCTTCGCCTTCCAGGGCCTCGACACCGTGTTGTCCATTGCGGTGCCGTTTATCACCTTCCTGTACCCACCGGCTATCTCCCTTATCCTGCTCACGCTTATCCAACCGGCGGTAAAGAAGTCCGTCGTGTTCTACTGGACCTACCGCCTTGCCCTGTGGGTATCGGTCATCTGGTCCGCCCTGACTGTCATTTCCGCGCAGGGTTGGGGCACTGCCGCCTTGGATCCCATCTTGTCTTTGACGCCTGGCCAAGCGGTGGATCTGGGCTGGATTGCGCCGACCGTCATCGCGGCCGTCATTGGCCTGATTGTGGATATCTCCACCAAGGCCGGCGAGAAGCACTCCAACTCCGTGACCGCGGCTGCCGATGCCGACGGCGACGCCGTCGTCGATTCCCCGCTCGATGCAGCGGCATCGCCAAAGAGCTAAGCTCCCTCTCTCCTTCTCTGCCCCGCCGTAGGCCCGCATTCCCCGGGTTCCACGGCGGGGTTTCTGTCTGCGGTTCAACTCTGTTTGGGTCGCCGGGATGGGCATGGTCGCGGAAAAAGTACGGAATAGCGCCGCCCCGCGTACCGTTGCACTATAGGTACTATCCCCGCGAGAAAAAGGATTATTTTCCCATGACTGATCACGCGCCACTTTCCGTATTGGACTTTTGCACCATCTATGACGGTGAAACCCCTGCCCAATCCATTAACCGGTCAGTGGAATTGGCCCAAGAAGCCGAAAAGCTGGGGTATTCCCGCATGTGGTACACCGAACACCACAATATGAAGTCCATTATGTCCTCCGCGCCCGCCGTCCTCATCGCGCACATCGGCGCGAAGACGGAGCGCATCCGGTTGGGCTCTGGCGGCGTGATGCTGCCCAACCACTCGCCGTACGTCATCGCCGAGCAGTTCGGCACCTTGGAGGAAATGTACCCGGAGCGCATCGACCTGGGCGTCGGCCGCGCCCCCGGCACGGACATGAATACCTTGGGCCGTGCGCTGCGCCGCGACGGTCAATCCGCCGAGCGTTTTCCAGAAGACGTCAAGGAGCTCAATGCCTACCTAGAGGGCAAGGCCTATATTCCTGGGGTCAGCGCGGTTCCCGGTGCCAATACGAACGTTCCTATCTATATTCTGGGCTCGTCCATGTTCGGCGCTTCGCTCGCGGCAAAGCTCGGCCTGCCCTACGCCTTTGCCTCCCACTTCGCCCCGCAGCACCTCGAGGAAGCAACCACCTACTACCGGGAGAACTTCCAGCCTTCCGAGCGCTTTAGCAAGCCCTACGTCATCGCCGGTGTCAACGTCACCGCCGCCGATACTATGCAAGAGGCAGAGGCCGAATACGAGCGCGTGTGCTTCAACCGCGTGAAATCCTTCGCCGGCCGCGGCAAGTACCTGACCGACCAGCAGGTAGAGCAAATCATCGAGTCTTACCAAGGCCAGCAAATCCTGGACATGCTGCGCTACTCCGCGGTCGGCACCACCAAGGAAGTCACCGAATATTTGGAGAAGTTCCAAGAGCACGCCAAGGCCGATGAGCTCATGATTTCCCTGCAGTCCAGCTCGCACGAGAACGTCATTAAGAACATGCACGTGCTTGCCGAAGGCTGGCAGCTCGATCCAGCCAACGTAGCGGGTACCCCGCGCTAAACCCCGCCTCACTGCGCTACAAAGCGCCGCGTTGGGCCGCCCTCGGCCTCAACGCTGGCCGCTCGGTGCCACCGAGGCTCGCCACACAACAGCCGCTGAGATTGCCCTAATTAATGGCAATATATGCCTCCCCCCGAATGGTTTTAGAGCGTTTATGTGTTGAGTAACACACACGTTATTCTTCATTTATGAAAATTTTGCGCGCGCGCTCAGCGCTGGGCTGTCTCGCGATGGTGACAGCCCTGGGCACGATAACAGCTTGTTCAGCGGGCCATACGGCGGTGGTAGATACCTCCGGCGACAACGCCGCCCTAACGGTGGCATCTAGTTCGGGGGCCACCTCGCTCGACTTCACCACCACGAGTGGGGCCGCCGCGCCCTCGGTACTGATGGATAACGTCTATGAGACCTTGGTGCGCATCGATGAAGACGGATCCATCACCCCAGGCTTAGCCAAGGACTGGGACATCAGCGAGGATGCGAAGACCTACACCTTCCACCTGCGCGATGACGTGACTTTTTCCAACGGCGATGCCTTTACCGCGCAGACCGCCGCCTTTTCCATTAATTACGTCAAAAATGACTGGGCCAACGGCATTTCCTCCGCCATGGACCCAGTCGAAAGCGCCACCGCGGTAGATGACCACACCCTCAAGGTGCGCCTAGAAAAGCCCTCCAATCGCTGGCTGTGGTCCATGGGCACCACCATCGGCGCGATGATGTCACCTAAGGGCATGGACGATCTCGCGGCCCAGCCTATTGGCACCGGCCCCTACGAGGTGGCGGGATTCTCGCCCTCGGAATTCGTCTCCTTGCACAAGCGCGAGGATTACTGGGGCACACCATCTGCGCACGATGTCACGGTGCGCTACTTCCCCGATGCCATTTCCTCAGTCACCGCGCTGCGCTCGGGCGGCGTGGACGTCGTCTGGGGCGTGGGCAACCCTGAAATCCTCGATTCCCTGGATGATTCCATCGATACCAACGTAGGCACCACCAATGGTGAGGTCCTGCTATCGATGAATAATGACCGCGCCCCCTTCGACGATCCACGCGTGCGGCAGGCCGTGGCCTACGCCGTCGACCGCAAGGCGGCCAATGACATCGTGTGGTCCGGCATGGCCACCGATACCGGCGGCGCGCCCATGCCGCCCACTGATCCTTGGTTCGAAGGCAAGAACTATTACGACTTCAACCCGGATAAGGCCCGCTCGCTGCTTGCCGATGCCGGCGCCGAAGGCACCCCGCTCACCATCACCGTGCCTACGCTCTACTATGCCCAGGCCATCTCCGAGCTGCTGTACTCGCAGCTTTCCGATGTCGGATTCGACGTCACCCTCGAAACCGCCGAGTTCCCCGCAGTGTGGCTGGGCCAGGTCCACGGCGCCAAGGACTACCAGATGTCGATTATCTCCCACGTGGAGGCCCGCGATATTCCGGCGCTTTTTGGTAACCCGGATTACTACCTGAATTACGATTCCGCCCGCACGCGCGAGCTGCTCGAAAAGGCCGATACCGCGGCACTTGAAGACTATCCCCGCCGCATGACGCAGGTTGTAGACCAAATCATGGCCGATGCCGGCGCACTGACCGTGATGAATATGCCGAATGTCGTTCTAACGCGCCACGGCATTAGCGGCTTGCACACCGATCAGGTCACCGACGCCATCGTGTTGCGCGATCTCACCGACGACAAGGAGGACCAATGAGTACCTCTCGGGCACAGGCCATAATCCGGCCGCTGCTACGCTTCGTTCTCACGCTTTTTATCGCCTCCCTCATCATCTTCGCGCTCATGCGCGCCGTGCCCGGCAACCCGGCGCGCGTCGCGTTGGGCGTTAATGCCACTGAGGACGCCATCGCCGAGCTCAGCGCGGAACTCGGCCTCGACCGGCCGCTCATCGCGCAATACGGCGAGTGGGTAAAGGGCCTTGCCACCGGCGATTTTGGCAAGTCGCTGTCCTCACAGCAGGACATCACCCCGCTGGTTGTGGACCGCCTGCAGGTCACGCTCATCCTCATCGGCCTGGCCATGGCCTTGGCACTGGCCTGCGCGATTCCCATCGGCATGTGGCTGGCGCATAACCGCAATTCGCGGGTTGCCGGCCTGGTCTCCGCGGGAACGCAGTTGGGCATCGCCGTGCCAAGCTTCTTGGTCGGCATCATCTTGGTGGCCATCTTTGCGGTCCACCTGGGCTGGCTGCCGGCCAATGGTTGGGTTCCGCCGAATCGCGGCGTGGGCGATTTCCTGCGCCACCTGATTCTGCCGGTCATCGCCTTGGCCCTAGTCCAGGGTGCCATGCTCACGCGCTATATGCGCTCCTCGGTGCTCGACGTTATGGACCAGGACTATATCCGCACCGCCCGCGCCCTGGGCGATTCCCCGCGGGAGGCCCTGCACCGCCACGGGCTGCGCAATGCCGCCCTGCCGGTGCTTACGGTCTCTGGCCTGCAATTGACCTCGTTGGTGGTAGGCGCCGTGGTCATTGAATCCGTCTTCGTCATCCCCGGCGTGGGTTCCATGCTGCTCGATGCGGTCTCCGTGCGCGATCTGACCACGGTGCAGACCCTCGTCATGCTGCTGGTCACCTTCGCGCTGGCAGTAAACATGCTTACCGATGTCGCCTACCGCCTCATCGACCCCCGAATCAAGGCAGGTGACGCGCGATGAAAATGCGTTTTTCTGGTTGGCTAGGCGCCGTGCTCGTCGGCGCGGTCGTCGTAATCGCCCTCGTATCGCTGGTGTGGACGCCGTACGATCCCACCCTCGCCCAGCCGGGTAGCCGGCTATCCGGCCCCACCGCGGATCACATCCTGGGCACGGACCGCTTCGGGCGCGATACCGCCTCGCGCATCATGGCGGGCGCGAAAATCACCGTCTTCGTGGGTCTTATCGCCGTCGGCATCGCAGGTCTTATCGGCATCCCGCTGGGGATTCTGGCGGGCATGCGCCGCGATACCTGGGTAGAAGCGCTGGTCATGCGCGGCGCCGACGTGGTGCTCGCCTTCCCGGCGCTCTTGCTCGCCATCATCGCCGGCGCGGTCTGGGGCCCATCGACGCTGACTGCCATGATTGCCATCGGTATTTCCGGCATCCCCTCCTTTGCCCGCGTGGCACGCTCTGGCACGCTGCAGGTGGTCACGCAGGACTATATCGCCTCCGCCCACATCTCCGGCGTGCCGGGCTGGAAGGTTGCGGTGCGCCACGTGCTGCCGAATATCGCGGGCCTTATCATCGTCCAGGCCTCGGTGTATTTTGCCCTCGCCATCCTCGCGGAGGCGGGCCTGTCTTACCTCGGTTTGGGCACCCCACCCCCGGCCGCCTCGTGGGGCCGCATGCTGCAGGATGCCCAATCGCTGCTGAGCACCGATCCCCTCCAGGCCCTGTGGCCAGGACTCGCCATCGCCGCCACGGTCTTGGGCTTTAACCTGCTTGGCGATGCCCTCCGTGACGCCCTCGACCCCCGCATGAAAGGAGCCACGCGATGAGCCTTTTAAGCGTGCGCGATCTCAGCCTCAGCGCCTCCGAATCCTCCCTCGTCGGACCTATTAGCTTCGAGCTCGAGGCGGGCGAAAAGCTCGGCATCATCGGCGAATCCGGCTCCGGTAAGTCACTAACCGCGCTGTCCATCATGGGCCTGCTGCCCACGGGGATTTCCGCCACCGGCGAGGTCACCGTGGCCGATCATCAGATCATCGGCGCGCGGGACTCCGCCATCCGCCCGCTGCGCGGCAAGACTATGGCCATGGTCTTTCAAGAACCCATGAGCGCGCTGGATCCCCTAATGCGCATTAGCGCTCAGCTCACCCACGCCGGTGCGCGCGATATCGCCGCGGCTCTAGAAGAGGTCGATCTCGACGCCGATCTCGCCTCGCGTTTTCCCCACCAGCTCTCCGGCGGGCAGCGCCAGCGCGTGCTCCTCGCCATGGCCATGGCGGGAAGCCCCGACGTGCTCATCTGCGACGAGCCCACCACCGCCCTCGATGCCACCACGCAAGACGGGGTCCTCCGCGTCATCGAGCGCGTGACCGAACAACGCGGCACCGCCCTGCTCTTTATCACCCACGACCTCAACGTCATCCAGCGCATGTGCCCGCGGGTGCTGGTCATGCGCGATGGCTATATCGTGGAGGAAGGCCGCACCGAGCGCGTCCTCACCAAGCCGCGCCACGCCTATACCCAAGAACTGGTTTCGGCCTCGCAGCCGCCAGACTTCGTCCTCACCCCGGCGAGTGGGGAGAAGGAAGTGGTGGTGCTGGAGGGCATCGGCAAGCAGCATGGCTCCCAGGCCGCGCTGACGGGGATCGATCTCCGCGTGCGCCGCGGCGAGCGGCTCGGTATCGTCGGCGGCTCCGGTTCCGGCAAGACCAGCCTGCTCAAGATCGTGGCGGGGCTAGATGCCCCCACCTCCGGAACCAGCACCGTGGACGGGCGCGTGCAGATGGTATTCCAAGACCCGCAAGGTTCGCTAAACCCGCGGCTGAAAATCTGGAAATCCATCGCCGAGGCCATGCCCGGGCGCCTGCCCAAGTCCGAGCAGCGCGAGCGCGCCGCCGCAGCGCTGGAAGAGGTGGGCATGTCCGGCAAGGCGCTCGACCGCTTCCCCCACGAATTCTCCGGCGGGCAGCGCCAACGCATCTCCATCGCCCGCGCGCTGTGCGGCGAACCGGATATCCTGCTTGCCGATGAAGCCGTCTCCGCCCTCGACATGTCCGTGCAAGCCCAGGTGCTGGAATTGCTCGCCCGCCTCATCGAGGATCGCGGGCTGACCCTGCTATTTGTCACCCACGATCTCTCCGTGGTGCGCGGGCTCTGCGATAGGGTCGCCGTGCTCAACCGCGGCGAGCTCGTCGAACACGGGCCCACCGAGCGCGTGTGGTCTGCGCCAGAAAGCGACTACACCCGCCGACTCATTGCCGCTGCAGGGCAGTAAGATCCCTGCGGCGTAGGGTGGTTGCGGTAGACGTTTTAAACGAAAGGAGTCCAGCAGGCTCGTGAGCACCGACCACCCTATCCCGCAACGCCCCAGCACCACCCAGTTGCTGACCGCCTTTAATACCGCCTCCGTGCGTTGGCCCGGCGCCCTGCGCGCGGCCTTGGCGCTGCTGCTTCCCGGCGCCTTCGCCATGCTCACCGGCCACGACTACGCCATCCTGCTGCTGGCCACCGGCGCCTTCGCCGTTATTTTCGGCGAGGGCCACCCCTTTCGCACCCGGCCCCGCGTCATCCTTACCGCGGGCCTGGCCCTGACCACCGTGGCGACCGTGGGCGTGCTGGTCGGCCACCTGATTTTCGTCTCCGGGCACGGGCACTGGTGGCTGCTGCTCGCCGGGTTCTATTCCCTCCTGCTCGCCGCGCTGTGCGGCTTTGCCCAGAACGCGCTGCGCCTACCGCCGCCAGGCGCCTTCTTCCTCGTCTTGGTCGGCGGCGGCTCGGTGATGCTGGCACGGACGGATACGAGCGTCGGCCAGCTGTTCTTCTGGTCCCTGACCGGCGTGCTGGCCAGCCTGATTCTGGGCATGGCGCCCGCGCTCATTGATGTGCACGGCCCCGAGCGCCGCGCCGTCGCCGCCTTGGAAAAGGCCACCGCTGCGTTTGTTTCCGGCGAGGATGATTCCCTCGCCCGCCACCACCAGGCCCAAACGGCGCTCTCAACGGCCTGGCAAGCGCTTGCCGATGCCGGCATTATCCGCGGCGGCCGCATCATCAACTCGGCAGCCGCGGGCCTGGTGGATCGCACCTTGCAGGCCCAAGGGCGCATCGTCGCGCATAACCGCGCGCTGGACTTGGGTTCTTCTTCCGATCTGCTGACTGATTACGCCACCGATGTGGACCCGCACCGCACCGCTATCCCGCACACCCGCCCCACCGGGCGCTACCGCATCTACCGCGCCGCGGTGCGGGATTCGCATGCCATGGTGACCACGCAGAAGATTGTGTTGTCTGCCGCTATTACCACGGTGGTCAGCCTGTCTTTAGGTTTTGACCGCCCAGACTGGGGCGTGGTCTCCGCCTTTCTCATGCTGCAGTGGGGACCAGACCACGTCGCCGGCACTGTCCGCGGCATCCACCGCATGCTCGGTTCCATCGTCGGCGTCATGCTGTTTTCTATCTTCCACTACTTCGGCGTGTCCGGGTGGAGCTTGCTGGTAGCCCTCGCCGCCTGCCAATTCTGCGCGGAAATTTTCGTGGCCAAAAACTACGCCATCTGCGTCATCTTCTCCACCCCGCTCGCACTCCTGATGGGCAATTCCGCCCAGCGCCCCCTCTGGCCCACCATCCAGGCGCGCATCAGCGAGGTCCTCATCTCCATCATCGTGGCCACCATCGTGCTGTGGTTCTGGCAGCGTTCCGCGCCCGTCCGCAACCAGCACCGCTTGCAAACCCGCGCCATGGAATCCATGTCCACCCTGCTCGGGCTGCTGTTTATCAATACTCCCGAAGAGGTCCTCGCCAGCCGCCGCGACCTGCAATACGAGTTGTTATCCGAGCGCCGCGCCATGCAATCCCTCGCCGCCGATAACCCCGCCACCGCCCGCGAATTGTGGCAGCGGCACATCGCCATCCAGCACGCGGGCTATTTCTTGCTCGACTATTGCTCCACGCACCCGTTCAGGATGGCAAGCAGGGAGGAGCTAGACGGCATCGTCAAGCAGATTCACGCCGCGCATGCCCAAACGCGCTAGCTTGTGGAATGCGTCGCGGTACTGAACAATTGAAGCCACTCCCCCTCGCCGATCTAAGGACACCGTGACTTCTTCCTCCCGCGCCTACAAGCGCTCCCTCGAACCGCACGATAAGGGCAGCGCCGTCGGGCTCTACCCGCACAATATGCACCCCGGGCTGGTGCCTGGCATCAGCGTTGAGGACCAACGCAACCGCTTCGGCTTGGATAAATCGCTATTTTCCATCACCGCCGTCCTCATCGTGGCCTTCATTATTTGGGGCATCACCATGCCCGATAACCTGGCCGCCGCCTCCTCCACGGCCTTTAACTGGGCCATCACCAATACAGGATGGCTGCTGAATATCACCATGCTGCTGGCCACCGTGACCATGGCCTATATCGGGTTCTCCCGCCTCGGCCGTATCAAGCTTGGCACGGATACGGAAACGCCCGAATTCAGCTACTTCAGCTGGGTAGCGATGATGTTTGGCGCCGGCATCGGCGTCGGCATCTTCTTCTACGGGCCCTCCGAGCCGCTATCGCACTACCTCAGCCCTCCCCCGCACACCGTGGATAACGGCAGCTCCGTCGAGGCACTGCACCAAGCCATGGCCCAATCGCACTTCCACTGGGGCATTTCCCCGTGGGCGGCCTATGCTTTGGTTGGCGCCGCGATTGCCTATTCCTCCTACCGGCGCGGGCGCGTACCCCTCATTTCTTCCATCTTCCAGCCGCTCTTCGGCTCCCGCGCCACGGACGGCCCGCTGGGCAAGCTTATCGATGTCATGGCGCTTATCGCCACCCTCTTCGGTACCGCCGCTACCCTGGGGCTTTCTGCTATTCAAATCGGCCAGGGCGTCAGCATCATTCGCGGCGCGGGCCCCATGACCAATTCCGCACTCATCATCGTCATAGCCGTCTTAGGCTGCGCGTTTATCATCTCTGCGGTCTCTGGCGTCGCGCGCGGCGTGCGCTACCTGTCCAATATCAATATCACCTTGACCTTGGGGCTTGTCGCTTTCGTTTTCTTGGTCGGGCCCACCCTATTGCTGCTGAACCTGATTCCTTCGGGCATCGTGACCTATATCGATCAATTTCTGCCCATGATGGCCAAGGATTTGTCCTGGGGCGATGAGACCATTGAATTCCAGTCCTACTGGACGGCGTTCTACTGGGCCTGGTGGATTGCGTGGACACCGTTTGTGGGCATGTTCGTCGCCCGCATCTCCCGCGGTCGCACCATTCGCGAATTTGCCGCCGTGACCATCTTTGCGCCCACCGCCATTTTGGCGCTGGCCTTTACCATCTTTGGTGGCACCGCCATTTCCTTCAACCAGGACGGCGTAGAGGGCTTCGACGGTGAATCCTCCAATGAGCAGGTGCTCTTTTCGATGTTCCAGGATCTCCCCCTTGGCACCATCACCCCGTTTATTCTTTTGGTCATCCTCGCGGTCTTCTTTATCACTTCGGCTGACTCCGCCTCCGTGGTCATGGGCACCATGTCCTCCAAGGGCGACCCAACCCCGAATAAACTCATCGTCATCTTTTGGGGCCTGTGCATGATGGGCATCGCCATCGTCATGCTGCTGACCGGCGGCGAAGACGTCCTCACCGGCCTTCAAAACCTCACCATCCTGGCAGCGCTGCCCTTCTGCCTCGTGCTGTTGACCATGATGGTGGCGTTCATCAAGGATCTGCGCTCTGATCCGATGTTTATCCGCCGCACCTATGCCCGTTCGGCGATGGACAATGCGGTCATGCGCGGCATCGCAGAGCATGGCGATGAATTCGAGTTCACCGTCCAGCACGCCGAGGACGGACGCGGGGCCGGGCATGACTTCGATTCCGCCGCGGACCGCTATACCGAGTGGTACCAACGCACCGACGAAGAAGGCCGAAACGTCGACTATGACTTCGAAACCGGTAAATGGTCCGATGGATACGACCCAGAAAATGAGGAGAAATAATGGGGCTTCCCAGCGATGTCGTTCTCGATGGCTACACCCTCATCGAGCAGCACGAGATTGACCACGAATTCTTATTGCGCGGCTCACCACTTAGCACGAACACTCCCTTGCTCTTCGCCGCCGCCATCGCCGGCATCGCGCTCGTGGCCGCCAGCTTATTTCTCCGCGGGCGCGGCCATGTCATCGCCGGTGTACTGGGCGCGGTGCTCGCAGTCAGCAAGCTGTGGTGGATGCCCTTCGCCTTGGCTCGGCACTTCGATGACGGCCAGGTCTTTGGCTATACGCTCAAGTACTTCCCGCAGTATTGGCCGGTAGCCTCCATCATCGTCGGCGCCATCGCGCTCATCGGCCTCGCCTCTGCCGTTATCCGCCGGCATTAACATTATTTCTGTACGCCGGCTGCCTCTCGCATGGCCTTGGTCTGCGCGGAAGGATGCTCGTTTTCGGTGGCCAGGCGCTCGAAAGCCACGGCGGCGAGCGCTGCTGCCTGCATACCGAGCACGGAGTCATCAAAACGCATCATCGGCGAGTGATTCCACTCGCGCTGGTTCTCGGGCGTCGAAGGGTTGGCCGTGCCCATCCACATAAACGTGCCCGGCACTTGGGAAAGGACATAGCCGAAGTCCTCAGAGGCCATCATCGGGGCCTCGAAAGGCTGCATATTTTCCGCGCCAAACATCTGCCCCCACAGCGTGGCGGCAAATTGGTTCTCCCGCGGGTTCGTCTTCGTCGTGGGATACAGCACCTCGAAATCCACCTGCGCGGTGCACCGGTGCGAGGCAGCCACCGAGCTGGAGACCTCGGTGATCATTTGGCGGACGGCGTCGATCTTTTCGTCGCGAAGCACGCGCACCGTCGCCCCCAGCGCCGCGCGATCCGGAATCGCGTTATACGCACCATTGCCCGCCCACAGGTTGGTCACGGTGATCACGATGGGCTCCAGCGCATCGAAGCGGCGCGTCAGCGCGGTCTGCAGCGCCATCTGAATTTCCGCCAGCGCCGCGACGGGGTCGATGGCATCGTGCGGGCGGGACCCGTGCCCGCCCTTACCCAGCACCGTAATGGTCAGGTTGGACGAGCTTGCCATCATCGGCCCGGGAACATAGTGGAACGTGCCCCGATCCTGCGGGCCCACGTGCAGGCCGTAGGCGGCGATTGGGCGTCGGCCAGCGGCATCGAGCACGCCTTCCTCAATCATCGGCTGCGCACCGCCGGGGCCTTCCTCGCCGGGCTGGAACATAAAGGTGACATCGCCATGCAGCTCCTCACGGTGCTCACACAGCATGCGCGCGGCCCCAATCAGCCCCGCGGTATGTAGGTCATGGCCGCAGGCGTGCATGTATTCATTGATCGACGCAAAGGGGCTTCCGGTCTGCTCATGCACCTCCAGCGCGTCCATATCCGCGCGCAACAGCACCGAAACCGGCCGCTCGCCGCGCTTGCCGCCACGCAGCACCGCCACCACGGAGCTGAGATCCTGCCCCACATGGATCTCGAGCGGCAGGCCCTCGAGCGCCTCAAGGACTTTTTTCTGCGTGCGCGGCAGGTGCAGCCCGATTTCCGGGTGACGGTGCAAATCGCGCCGAATTTCCTGCAGGTCCTCCACCATGTTTTCGCCCATGTCCTGAAAAATCTCCGTCGCCTGCTGCTTGCCGATGCGCGCCCTTGTCACCGGCAGCGGCGGCAACTCCTGCGCCTGGCGCGGCGCGGACTTACGTCCGGGGTGGTTGGGGCGAACAATTTTCGTGGGATCAGTCATGTGGGCTCCTTTACTCGCTGTCATATTCGACAATACCGCAGGTTATCCACAGGGTGAATGGACGGCGAGGCATCAGGTGTGACGCGTGGGGCGAGTTATCCACAGGCGGGGTGGCGCGGGCTTTCCCGCGGGTGGACGGAGGCTTAACCTCGCAGGCATGACCCGCTTGCAAGACTATGCCCGCCAATTAACCTCGCCGATGGAGCTTCTCGGCGAGGTATTCGGCCTTGCCGAAACGGACCTGCGGCGGTTTGGCATTTCCCGGCAGGAATCGCGCGAATTGCTGCTGCTTGCCGATGCCTACTTCGGCCCCACCTCCTTCACCCGCCGCCAGCGCACGTGCCGGGCGACGAAGCACTGCTTAACTACGCTCAAGTTGATTGAAAAATACGTCTCCCGCACCAAGACGAAGCGGGATGCGTGGGCGCTGCGGGCAGAGTTGTGTGGGACTTCGGGGGACATCGACAAGCTAGCGCGCACCCGTCTCAAGGAGATGTATCCTCCCCGTCAGCCCCAGCGCGGGGTGCGCATGACCCGGCGCAAGGGTGGGCCCTCCACGCTGTCGATTACCGGTGATTCCGATTTCATCGCCGACCTGCATTCCACCATTGGGGAGGATTCCCCGCTCGAGGCCGTCGATCGCATTTTCTTTCGCGGTGGTGCCACGCGCCCAGTAGCTAGCACCAATATCGTTATCCACCTCGATGAGCTGGATAAGATCTTAAATGGTGGCGGCGAAGAGGTCACGCTGCAGATGACCAATGGTGCCGAAATTTCCGGGGCCAAGTTGGTGGAGAAAAAGCTTGCCGAGGTCGGCCTTATCACCCTCATCCATCCTTTCGAGGGCCCAGTCAACCTCTATAGGACCTCCCGGTTCGCTTCCGAAAAGCAGCGGCTGATGGCCGCCGCCGAGAACCCCTCCTGCCCGTGGGCGGAGTGCAATTATCCGGCAGATAAATGCCAGGTCCACCATCTCCAGGCGTGGAAGCACGGCGGCGAGACGAATATGGACAACCTGACCATTGCTTGCCCCTATCACAACGGCGTCAACGACGACGACCCGCACGCCCCACCGGTGCGCGGCCGCCTGCATCGCCATCGCGGTCGCATCGAGTGGC
The DNA here is from genome assembly GCF_040225635.1 of Corynebacterium sp. KPL2830. Taxonomy (NCBI): domain Bacteria; kingdom Bacillati; phylum Actinomycetota; class Actinomycetes; order Mycobacteriales; family Corynebacteriaceae; genus Corynebacterium; species Corynebacterium sp. KPL2830. The sequence goes on from NZ_JBEHFR010000009.1 coordinate 64,883, forward strand.
TACCACCCTGGGCCTCGCCACCCAGCTAGGTGCCGCCTTTACTTGATGCGATTGAGCCGGGCCCGAACAGTTCTGGGGTTCCTAAGTAAGTGGCGCCTTTCCTGCCGTTGCTCTTCTTATTGCCGCCGATAGCAACCGCTGGTTTAGCGGTTGCCGGTTTGGCGTGCCATAAGCCTTCTACCCCAAGGCCCGTGCGCCGGAGGAACAGTGTGCTTTGAAACCCGTGCGCCGTAAGGCTCGTGCGCGGTGGGAAGGGTGTGCCATGAGACAGGGCACCCTGGGATCCGGGCGCCGTGGGATCTAGGTGCCCTGGGAACTTTGTGCCGGGAAAACGGTGCACCGGGAGACCCTGTGCCGACGGTGCGTTGTGGTGTGCCTCCATCGCTGGGTGCTAAGTCACGACCTTGGCGCGGTGGTAAAAGTTCGCGAGCGACCAGTGGTTAGCTGGGTAGGAGGTTTTAGGCTTCAAGGAGGCTGCGGCCGAAATAATCGGATTCATCGGCGATGCCGGGAAGCGCGAAGAAGTAGCCGCCGCCGTAGGGGCGGATATAGTCAGCCAGCGGTTCGCCTTCGAGGCGTTTTTGCACCGTAATGAATTGTCGTTCTAGGTCCTGTTGGAAGGAGATGAAGACCAGCCCCACGTCGAGGGTGCCGTTATCGCGCACGCCGTTGTCGTAGTTATAAGCGCGGCGCAGCATAAGTTGGTCAGCGGTTTCTGGGGTGCGAGGATTAGCCAGGCGGATGTGGGCATCGGTGGGAATGACATCGCCGGTGGCATCATCGAGGTAATCCGGTTCGGCGTGCTCGTCGCCGCCCGATAGCGGGCCGCCCGTTGCGCGGTCGCGGCCGAAGATTTGCTCCTGCTCGGCAATGGAAATGCGATCCCAAAACTCGGTGTACATGGCAATAAGCCGCACCGCCATATAGCTACCGCCTGCGGCCCAGGCAGGCTCATCCGAACCGGCCCACACGAGCGAATCGTAGTTATCGGGGCCAGGATTGACGATGCCATCCTTAAACCCCAAATGATTGCGCTGCGTACCCGATGGCCGCGGGGAATTCATATAACCATTCTGTCGCCAGCGCACCGCCACATCGCCGCGCGTATGGCGCAAGATATCGCGCAGCGCGTGGAGAACGATATCGCGTTCATCGGCGCAAATCTGCAAAGCTAAGTCACCGTGGCACATTTCTTCTTGCAGGGTGTCATCGGCAAACGATTCCATCGCGCTCAAGTGCGCGGGCTTGTGGGCGGCAAGGCCGAAGCGGTCATCGAAAAGCGAATCGCCCACTGCGAGGGTAATGGATAAGTGATCGGCCGGCAGCTCTGGGCCCAACTCGCCCGAATCCATCGCCGGATAAGCAATGCCATCGGGGGCGGGCGTGCCACCTGCGGTTAAGATACGCGCCCTTTCACTTAGCGTGCGCAGGAGCTTGTCCAAACGGGTTTTTGTTTTAACCTGCACGTCCAGCGCCACTATTTCCGAGTATTTCTGTGGGGGATTGATAATGCCTTGCTGGTGTTCGCCGTGAAAATCCAGCGCGCCCGGGCGATCCAGTGAGTCGGTGGATTCCAACGGAAGCGAGGGGGACTCAGCTTCTGCTCCCGGGGCTGCGCCGACGGCCGCGGAGGCGGCGAGGCCAGACAAAAAGGAGCGGCGGGAAAAGTTAAACGGGCACGGCACTAGTTCATCCTCCGGATAACGGTCATGGTGGCAACTGGGGCGAGCAGCTCATTCGCCTTGGCGACGCCCGCCTGTAAGTGCAAGCGGTCCTCCTGCGTCCAGTCCGCAAAAGCCGCGCTAGACGCACCACCGTATTTATCCTCGAATTCCTCAGCAAGGGTGTCCAAATCCGCGAGCTGATGGTAGATGGGCGCGGTGTCTAAACCGCGATCCTCGACCAAAGAGCGCACGGGATCCAGTGTCATTCGGGTCGACGTAATGATTCCGCGCAGGGCGGTAGGCAGGGCATGGGCGCCGAAATCGCGCTCGCCGCGCAGGTCAAAGCGCTCGAATTCCTCCATCACCTCATGCGCGCGCAGCCCATAATCCGGGGCGGGGATAGCAAAATGGGCGGTATCGAGGGCGTGGGCGGTTTTGTCGGTGGCATCGGCAAGCGCGGTGGCGGGCAGGGCGGCATCGCTGGGTGGACGGTTGGACCACAGGATGCGCTCGATGCCTTCGTAGGCCTCCAAATCCGGGCCCGGCCACTCCGCGCTGGAATCGTCGAAGGAGCGGTAATACTCCAGGTAGTCCAGGTAGGCGGCTTGGGCGGCGGGGCGGGAGGAAGAAGTGGCATCGGCAAGCGCATGGGCGCGCTTTTGCAGCTCCGGCACGCGCTTTTTCTGGTTTTCTGCCTGCTTGATGGATACCGCGGCGACCTCGTGGTCCGTAATGGGAACCATCTTGGGAGCATCAGCCACGGTGGAGCCCGCCACCGTGAAATCATCCGACTCTACCGCGGAATCGTTGTGAAATACACAGGTCAGGTGGTAGGTTCCGTCCTCCAGCTGGGGGTTCCACTCGCGGATGGCGGGGGTACCGATGCGCTCGAGGACCTGGTAGGCATTGCCCTTGTCATCTGAAACATAGACCGTGAGGGCAAGCCCGGTGGTGTTATTGATCTTCCATTTCGCCTCGCCCTGCACGTCCTCAGGCGCCGGGCAGGAATACACATCGCGCACGGCGAGCTCGCGCGGGGGTTGCTCGCTGCCCTGCCCGCTGAGCATCGCCTGGGCACCCGTTTGCGAGATGGAAAGCCCAACTGCGAGCGCGAATGCGGTGGCGAAACGGGAAATCTTCATAAATTAGAAAGGCAGGTTCTTCAAATCCAGGCCGGGGTGACCACTCATGACCCAGCCGATGATGCCAGCGGCTATGCCCAATGCGGCGAGGATGCCGATGATGCCCACCTTGGTGGAACTGGATGCGGCGTGGTTGGTATCCGGCTGCTGGGCCTTATCCAGCGTGGTCACGGCGGGAACGCCCTGCTCGGTGACCTTGGTGTCATTCATGCCATCGACAACCGGCTTCAGATTGGTGCCAGCGCGTGAGGTGTCATCCACGCGCTCTACGGAGTCATAATCCTCTGCGACAGTGCCATCGGTTTCATTGAGGAAGAGCTTCGGAGCCTTATCTGCAGCCGCAAAGTCGAACATGCCGGTGAGCGCACCTGCGCGGTCATCGAAGGCATCCCCGCCCAAGCGGCCAAGGCCCCAGTTGTCCTGGATGAACTTGGTCACCGAGGTCTGCTCGGTATAGGTGGAATCGATGTGGTTGGTCTTGGCATAAGGCGACACAACCAAGAGCGGCTGGCGGGTGCCGGGGCCACACTGGCCGTTCTTATCGCCCTTGATGCCTACCTTTGCAGCAGCGGCGGTGCAAATTTCCTTGTCCTGGTGCGGGTCGGTGGAGCCGTTGAGGATTTCCGGCGCCTTGTGGTCGTACCAACCATCGGAATCGTCGTAGGCGATGACGACTGCGGTGGAATCCCACTCCGGGGAGTTTTGCAGCTCATTGATGTAGTGGGTGATAAACGCCTGCTCATCCAGCGGGTTGGAGTAGCCGGCGTGGCCATCTTGGTAGTTAGCGGCCTTGAGGAAGGACACGGAGGGCAGGTTGCCCTGCTCGATGGCGGTATCGAAGTCCGCGAGATCGTACTGGTGGTTTGCCTGGTCGGTCTTGCCAATCATGTCATCGCTGGACGGGGCCAAGTGGTGCGGGTTGGCGGTAGACGCATAGTACTGGAACGGCTCGTGGTGCGGGTTGTAGTCGGTCTGATTCTGGCCGGTCAGCGTGGTGTGCGAAGAACCGCAGCGGGCGCGGGAGTCCTTGGTTGCCTTATCGGTGGGGCGGAATCCGCCCTGGAACCAACCCCAGGTCACGTCCTTATCGTTGAGCTGATCACCAATGTTCTTGGAGTGCATCGCGGTGACTTGGTTGGTACCGGCGGAGGACTTATTGGAGCAGTCATCGAAAAGCGGGTCTGGGTCGCCCACCACGGTTGCGTTAGACCCGTCCTCGGATACGCCGGCCAGGGCGTGGTTCTTGCCATCTTCGATTTTCTGCTGGTCGCCCGTGGCTGGGTCGTGCATGGTGGCATCGGCGACGGTGCCGGAAATCAGGTTCAGCGCGCCCGGGGTGGAGGGACCGAAGATGGTGGAGAAGCTGTTATCATTCAGCGCGAAGTTCTGCGCGTAGTTCCACATACCGGTCACGGTATTGCCGTCGTAGTATCCCATGGTCATGCCCGGGGTGGCGTAGGCACCCTCATTGCTCTTATCGATGTCCGTGGACACCGTCTCCGGGAACTTGTCCATCTTGCCGCCGTTGTAGGCTTCCTGCTCATCGGCGTAGTGGTGGTTCTGGTCCGTGGTCACGGAGTGTTCAGGCGAGATGCGAAAAGGATCGATGGAATTCGGATTGTCCTTCAGCTTGCCGCTGTTTTCGAGATTATCCGCTTTAGGGGTGTTGGCCTTGGCGGTGAACTTAGGGGCAGGTTTCTCGCTTCCCTGCAGCTTTTCGGTCTCGTCATTGAGCGCATTCGGATAGGTACCGAAGTAGTGGTCGAAGGAAATGTTTTCGGAGTAAATGACCACGACGTGATCGATAGGGGTCTTGGTTTCGGCCTGTGCGATACCGGGGGCCAAGAAAGTTGTGGCAGCGGCTGCGGCGCACACTGCCACAGCGCGAGAGCGAAGCTTCATCTTATTTTCCGCCTTAAGTTAAACGAGTGACACAAAGAGGGAGAAAGTGGCTGTGGCTCGCCGAAGAGTCATCGGTCGCTTTCGAATCGAAATTAAACGCCGCGAAACCATAAACCGCAAACACTCAAAATGGGCATTCCCAGTCTCAGGAATGCCCTATAGGTGCAGTTCAACCTCGCTTTTAGGCGGCCGACGCCGCGGAGATTGTTAACTGAAAATTAAGGTACTATTACGCTGCGCTTTCCAGTGCCTAGTCGTCCGCGTCCGTCGACAGCGCCGCCACGAAGGCCTCCTGCGGTACCGACACAGAGCCCAAGGTCTTCATGCGCTTTTTACCCGCTTTCTGCTTTTCCAGCAGCTTGCGCTTACGCGAGATATCGCCGCCGTAGCACTTGGCCAGCACGTCCTTGCGCATAGCGCGGATGTTTTCGCGGGCGATGACCTTGGTACCAATGGCCGCCTGGACGGGGACCTCGAATTGCTGGCGCGGGATGAGCTCCTTGAGCTTCTTGGTCATCTTATTGCCGTACCACTGGGCCGAATCGCGGTGGATGATGGCGGAGAAGGCATCGACCGGGTCGCCGTTAAGGAGGATATCCACCTTTACGAGGTCGGACTGCTGCTCACCGGCCTCCTCATAGTTGAGCGAAGCATAGCCCTTGGTACGGGATTTCAACATGTCGAAGAAGTCAAAGATGATTTCGCCCAAAGGCATGGTGTAGCGCAGCTCCACGCGGTCTTCGGACAGATAATCCATCCCACCCATCTGGCCGCGCTTGGATTGGCATAGCTCCATCGTCGGGCCGACGAACTGCTCGGGCACGATGACGGTCATGGAGACAATGGGCTCGTAGACCTCGTTGAGCTTGCCCTCCGGCCAATCTGAAGGGTTGTGAACCCAGCTTTCCTCGCCGTCTTCTGCCACCACGCGGTAGGTCACGGACGGAGCGGTAGAAATCAGGTCGAGTCCGAACTCGCGCTCCAGGCGGTCGCGGGTGATCTCCATGTGCAGCAGGCCCAAGAAACCGCAGCGGAAGCCGAAGCCGAGGGCGACGGAGGTCTCGGGCTCGAAGGTCAAGGAGGCATCGTTAAGCTGCAGCTTTTCCAACGCATCGCGCAGGTCGGGGAAATCGGCTTGGGAGATGGGGAAAAGCCCGGAATAAACCATCGGGTCAGGGTCCTTGTACCCCTGCAGCGGGGTCTCGGCGCCGCCGTGGGACCAGGTGACGGTATCACCCACCTTGGTCTCGCGCACGTCCTTCACGCCGGTAATGAGGTAACCCACCTCGCCGGGACCCAGGCCCTCGCACTTTTGCATCGTGGGAGAGACGATGCCGATTTCCAGCAGCTCGTGGTTGGCATTGGTGGACATCATCGTCACCTTCTGACGCGGGGTGAGCTTGCCGTCCACCATGCGGATATAGGTCACCACGCCGCGGTAGGTGTCATAGACGGAGTCAAAAATCATCGCGCGTGCGGGCGCATCGGGCTCGTACTCCGAGGACGGCGGCGGCACCAATTCGCAGACCTTATCGAGCAGCTCAACCACGCCTTCGCCGGTCTTGCCCGATACCTTCAGCACCTCCTCGGGCTCGCAGCCGATGATATTGGCGATTTCCAGCGCATACTTATCCGGGTCCGCCGCGGGCAGGTCGATTTTATTGAGCACCGGGATGATTTCCAGGTCATTTTCCATCGCCAGGTACAGGTTGGCGAGGGTTTGGGCTTCGATGCCCTGGGCGGCATCGACAAGCAGGATGGCTCCCTCACACGCCTCGAGCGCGCGGGAGACCTCGTAGGTAAAGTCCACGTGGCCGGGCGTATCGATCATCTGCATGACGATCTGCTCGCCTGCCGATGCCCCCGATTGCGGCACCCACGGCAGGCGCACGTTCTGCGCCTTAATAGTAATGCCGCGTTCGCGCTCGATATCCATATTATCGAGGAACTGGTCACGCATATCGCGCTCCGCAACCACCTTAGATAGTTGCAGGATGCGGTCTGCCAGCGTCGACTTTCCGTGGTCGATGTGAGCAATAATGCAGAAGTTACGGATCCGGGCGGGATCCGTAAACGTCGTGGCCGCAAAGTTTTCAGACATACGTCTACAATAGTCGACATGAATTCCGGCATGCTCACCCGTCTGCGCGAGGCGCTCGGAATCAGCGAGCGCGAGCCCGTGGACTCCGGCCTCAACCGCATCAACTCCCAGTTAGGGCTGGATAGGTCCACCCACAGCCACGAACCGCGCAAGGCCGCCTCCATCCAGGTCGAGGCCACCGCGGCGCACCCCCGTTCCATCTTCTTCTCCCCCGATATGGATGGCCAGGCCGATTCCGGCGAGGTGGTGTGGGTGTGGACGCCTTCAGAGGGCAAGCAAGCCCCTCCCCGCGAGCGCGCCATCTTGGTGGTCGGGCGCACCCGCACCACGGTGACGGGCCTGCTCATTTCCGCCAACCCGGAGCATGCGCTTGACGATGCCTGGCTTGAAATCGGCTGCGGCGAGTGGGACGCCTCTGGGCGCAACTGTTGGGTGCGCTTGGACCGTTTATTGGAGGTCTCCGAGGAACAGGTGCGCCGCCAGGGTATCCTTTTTCCAGAACGCAGGTTCGAACGGATTGCCAACCGCTTGCGCTCGCGCTACCACTGGGCGTAGTTCGGCGGTGTGGCAGCCGCGGACTTGGCTGACGCGGGGTTGTGCTGCTATTATTTGCAAGTTACTTACTTTCCGGGCGCGTTGGTCGGGGCGGGCAGGACCTTGGGTTCGCTCTTCGAATACCAACGCCGAGCGCTTCTCCACGCTTAGTGGGGATCGCGGGACACGTCCGGCGGGTTTGTTTCTGAATCAATCATCTTCGATTATCAAGAGGTATTTTCATGGCTAATATCAAGTCCAAGCAGAAGCGCGTTCTGACCAACGAGAAGTCTCGTCAGCGCAACAAGAGCGTGCGTTCCGCGGTTCGCACCGAGATCCGCAAGTTCCACGCAGCCGTAGAGACTGGTGACAAGGCTGCAGCTGAAAAGCAGCTGCGCGTTGCTTCTCGTGCGCTGGATAAGTCCGTTTCCAAAGGCGTCTTCCACCGCAACGCTGCTGCCAACAAGAAGTCCGGTTTGGCCACCGCCTTCAACAAGATGGACTAGTAACTAGCCTTCTTGTCTCCCCCGAACAAAGCACCGCTTCATGCAGCGACTTGTTCGGGGGATTTTTATTGCGCCGGTTTTGTTGCGGCAGATGGACCTAGGCTAGTTCATCGGCAAAGTAGGCCTCGAAGATCTTGCCTGCATCTGCATAGGCCACCGACAATGATGTGCGGCCATGGGATTCCACAAAAGTCTGGATAGCGGTTTGAAACTGCGTGTGGATGATATTGACCGCCGGGATGAGCCGAGGATCCGAGGCCTTCCATCCTTCACGCGCCTGCAATGCCCGGCGGATGTGCATCATGACGCGCTCGTTTCGGCGCCAATACATGGACAGTAATTTCCCATCCTGGGAGAGCGCTTGGGCGGTCAATTGGGAAATCTCCGGGAAATATTCGTTGCCCACTGCATGCTCAAATTCCGCGTTCGCCATGATTGCAGAATCCTCCCGCAGGCTACCGCTGGGCAGGCCAGCGGCGAAGTTTTGCAATTGCTGGTCGAACTTTTCCGAAACTTCCGGGCCGAGTACCGCTGACTCCTTATCTTTGACGTAGTTAAAAAGGGTACGCCGCGATATCCCCACGTGGTGCGCAAGCTCTTCCATGGTGAACCCGTCATACCCGTGGTCAATGACGAGCCGCAGTGCTGCGACGCGGATCTCTGAAATGCGCGGCATACTCTCTCCCCTCTTCCTCACGATATTCAACCCGTGGAAACCCAACTATTCAACCCCATAAATATGGTATTTTTCTTCACCTTATAGTCTTTCTGCCCACCACGAAAAACCGACCCTGGTAGGCTTGCCTAACCGTCTTAAATCGCCGAAGTTACAGCATGTCAACGCGACGTTCCCAGCCCACGCCGGCAAAGCAGGCGCCTACTCAAACGCTAAGACAGCTACTGAAGCAGACGCTTGATCGCCGGGACATTTTACGCTGTAGCAACCAGTTTATGGGCTTATACGTTCGAAAGGGTGATGGTGTTCGTGTCGCCGGGGGCGGCTAAGATAAGTGACCAATGAACAACGTCAAACCTCTGGTGAAATGGGCCGGCGGGAAACGCCAGCTCTTGCCGCATATTCACGCCGCCCTGCCCGCTGGGGCCCCGCGGCGTTATTATGAACCCTTCATCGGCGGTGGCGCGGTTTTATTTTCGCTCACCCCGTCCTCAGCGCGGGTCAATGACCTCAACTCGGAGCTGATTAATTTATATGAGGTAGTGCGCGAAGGCGTCGACGAGCTCATCAACCTGGTATCGACGTATCCGAACGACGCGGACTTTTTCTACCAGCTGCGCGCGGTAGACCGCGATGCAGAACGGTTCGCGGCGCTATCTGCTACAGAGCGCGCCGCGCGGACGCTGTATCTGAATAAGACCTGCTATAACGGCCTGTACCGGGTAAATTCCGCGGGGCAATTCAATGCGCCTTTTGGCCGTTATAAGAACCCCACAATTTGTGATGCAGAAACGCTGCGCGGGGTCCACCAGTATTTTCGGGACAATGACGTTACCTTCACGCAGGGTGATTTCGCTGCGGCGGTGGCAGGTGCCAGTGAAGGAGACTTTGTCTATTTCGATCCGCCTTATGACCCGGTCAACGTCACCAGTTCCTTTACCGGTTATCAAAAGGGCGGTTTTGACCGCGCGGAACAAGAGCGCTTGAAGGCGGTGTGCGATGACCTCGATGCCCGCGGGGTGAAGTTCCTCCTCTCTAATTCCGCCACGGAGTTCATCCGCGACCTCTACGCGGATTTTTCCATCGACACCGTTGCGGCTACCCGCGCCATCAACTCCGTGGGTTCGCGCCGCGGCAAGGTAGATGAAGTGCTCGTGCGCAACTACGAGGTGGGCGATGAGTAAAGTACCGGGCGCACAAGAGCAGCGGGAACTTCGCGCGCTTTTTGATGTCCCAGAAGGCGAAAAGCTTGGCCTCGATGATTGGGGATGGCTGCGCATCATGGCCTCGGGGTGTGGCGAGGAGCTAGAAGAAAACGGATACTTCTACCTAACGGCCAAAGAGCTAAAGGAGCTTTCCGGCCGGGAACCGCGGCTGATGGCCAAGCACGATTTTTCTACCTCTCGACCGTGGATTTTCAAGGAACTGGGCCTGGGGATTCTTCCGGTTAGCCGCAGCGAATACTTCGTCGGGCCGTTGGACCTGTACGAACGGTTCCCGGACCCCACCCACGCCGGGCCAGGTTCTGTGCGCACGTTGGACATGCCAGCGGGCCTTGACACCCTCGATATCGAAAGCGTGAACTCGGAATCGATGGCGTTGAATGTGGCATCGGCAAGCGGCATGCTTGAGCACTTTTTGAGATGCGAACCATTGCAGGCCACCGTCGCCGGGCGCATGTCGTCGCTGGAAATGACGATTCCGGTGCCGGATCTGGGGCTGGAAGTCAAGGTCGAGCGCGCGCAGATGGAAATCGACGGCGGCTTCGAATCGCTCGAGCATTTGGTGCTGGTGGAGGCGAAAAACCACATCTCCGAAGACTTCAATATCCGGCAATTGTATTTTCCGTACCGGCGCTTCCAGCAGCGGCTAACTAAAGCCGTGGTGCCCGTGTTTTTGGTCTACTCGAATGGGATTTTCCACCTGTATCGGTACGATTTCAGCGATCCCGCGGATTTTCGCAGCATCGCGCTGGTAGACCACGCCCGCTACGCCCTGAGCGCTTCGCACCTCAGCGTGGATGATGCGCTGGGCATTATTGGCTCCGTCGATGCTGAGCCGGAGCCGGCAGGGATTCCCTTCCCACAGGCCAATAGCTTCGAGCGCGTGGTCAACCTGGTGGAGCTCATTGCGCAGCAGCCGATGAGCAAGGAGGACATCGCCGAGCAGTACGATTTCCATCTGCGCCAGGCGGACTATTACGCCAATGCGGCCTGCTACCTCGGGCTGCTGGCGCTTGCCGATGGCCACTATCAGCTCACCCCTCGCGGCGAAAAGGCCGTCGCACAGCCGCGGCGCGATGGGCGCAATGCTGCCCTGCTGCGCGCGTTGGCGGCGCGGCGGGTTTTCCGGCAGGCACTGGAGATAAGCCTGGGGCGCGGGAAGGTGGCCGAGACTCACGAGATCGCGGCGTCGATAGAAGGACTCGGCCTGGGCGCTGGCACGGCGAGGCGGCGGGCCTCGACGGTGGCGCGGTGGATCCAGTGGGCGCTGGATGTGGTGGCAGAGGGCGAATCTGAAACCCTGCCCGGGCTTTAAGCCACGAGCTGCTGCACGCCGGCGACGACGAGCGCGAGGCCGGCGATGATGAAGAACAAGCCCGATCCGATATCGATCCACGGGCCCGCGGCGATGAGCTTTCGGCGCACCGCATTCGTGGAAATCACCGTGGCCACCACGAGGAAGAAGGCGAAGGCCGATAGCGCTAGGGCCAGGGTCAGCGCGATGGCCAGCCACAACGGTGGGGATGCCGGCAGCTGCGGGGCGATCATGGCGGCGAGGAAGAGCACGATCTTCGGGTTCGACAGGTTCGTTGCCAGCCCCATCTTGAAGGAGTGGCGCAGCCGTCCCAACTTGGCCTCGGCGTCCTCCAAATCAACGGGCGGGTTGGTGCGCTGTTCGAGGCCGCTGCGCAGCGCCCGCCATCCCATGAAGACGAGGAAGCTGCCGCCGATGGCCTGGACGGCGCCCAAAATCCCGGGAAAGGCGGTCAGGAGGGCGGCCGCGCCAAAGACTGTGGCACCGCACCAGAACAACACGCCGATTTGAATGCCCGCGGCCGCGGCGATGGCATGGCGGCGCGACTTGGTGGCATAGCGGGTGACCAGGATGATATCCGGGCCTGGCGAGGCCACGCCCACCAGGTTCATCAGGAGAATGGTAAAAAAGGAAGTCCAGCTCACTGCGCGGACTCGCCTTCCAAGCGGCCGAGGAGGTCCTCGCGGCCAAACATGCGGGCCGAATCAATGGCGGTTGGCTGACCGGCGGTAGCGGAAGCGCCGGCGTTGAGGAGGGCATCGATAACCGCGTCTTCTTTTTTGAATATCGCCCCTGCCAGGGGCGATTGGCCGCGATCATTGGGCAAGTTCACGTCGGCCCCGGCACCTGCCAGCGCTGTGACGAGATCAGCGTGGCCGTGATAGGCGGCAAGCATGAGAAAAGACTGGCCTTCTTGGTTGGCCAGATTGATATTGACGCCTTGGTCAATGTAGCTCAGGAGATCCAGGTTTCCCTCCCGCGCCATGTCAAAGAGCCGACCAGCGAATTCTTGCACTTGTTCCTCAGACATGGTCTCTAGCTTAACGTGCCAATTCTGCGATTCGTTTTACGGCCGCCTCAACGGCGAATTCGGGCTCACCACCTTGGCCTTTAACGGCGGCGTCCAGTTCGGAAACGAGGATGACGGCGGCGGTGATGTCATCGGCGGTCCAGCGCCTAGCCACCGACTGGGTCATTTTCACCACATACGGGGCAAGCCCGGTTTGCCTGGCAAGTGCGTAATGGTCCCCGCGGGTGGAATACAGGCGCGCGACGGCGCCAACCTTATTGGCCAAGGCCGCGGCGATGGCCACGGGGCTAGCACCGAGCTGAAGGGCACGACGGCAGGTGGAGACGGCGGCCTCGACGCGGCCGGCGACGGCGGCATCGGCAATGTCCCAGTTAGCTACCTCGGCCACGCCAACGTAGTAATTGCGCACCGCTTCCTGCGTGACGTTGCCGCCCGTATCGGCTACGAGCTGGGAGATGGCGGAGGCAAGCTCGCGGAGGTCGGAACCGACGCCGTCGAGTACAGCGTGCACGACATCCGGGGTGGGGCGCACGCCGTGGGAGGCGAACTCGCGGGTGGCCCACTGGCCCAGCTCATTGGGGTAAAGCGAAAAGACCTCGTGCACCTCTGCAATCTTGCGCAGCTTCGCCACCAGCTCGGGCGCCTTCTTCTTTTTCTTCAGCGTCTTCGCGGCCACGGAATAGACCACCACCATGGTCATGCCCGGCGCGGGATTGACGCAGGCGCGCAGGATGATATCGACTACTTCTTTCCCGGCGCGTTCGCAATCCGTGATGACGATGACGCGGTTATCGCCAAACAGCGACGGGCTGGTGGCCTCTAAGATTTCGCCCTCGGATACCTCGGAGGCCTTGAGCGTCATCAATTCGGGGCGGGTGGCCTCGCCTTCGGCCGCGGCCTTGTGGATGGTGTGGCGGGCGCGTTCGGTGAGGAATTCATCGTCGCCGAGAATGAGGTGTACAGGAGGCATGCCCATCATTTTAGCGCTAGGCGGCAAGCACACCCAGACAAGCGATAACCCCCACCAAGGTCAGCCATGGCCGGTGATAGAGCAGCCCGGCGATGACCCATCCGTATCCCAGGAGCGTAAAGAGCGGGTGGGCGGTGATGGTGACCACGGGCAGGCTGGCCACGCCGTGGGCGATGGTATTGATCCACCACGACGCGGGTTCGATGAGTTTCAATAGCCCCGCGGCGACGATGCTCAAGGGGCCTAGCTGCGCGGCGATGGCCGCAAGCAGCCCCACCACGGTAATGGGTGCGGTGACGGGCGCTACTAAGACATTGGCGAGAACCGAGACAACGGATACCTCGCCGGACATTAGCGCGATAAGCGGCAGGGTGAGGACATCGGCGGCAATCGCCACCGCGATAGCGCGCAGGAAGATGGCGGGCCAGCCGGTGACCGCGAGCTGGGAATAGATGAGCGGGCTCAGCATGACGATGCCGAAAGTCGCCGCGCACGATAGCGCGAAGCCAAAGTGCACCGCGAGGTCCGAATCCACAAAAAGGAGGGTGAGGATGCCGAGGCTGAGCGCGTGGATGGGTTCCATGGTGGAAGAGTGCAGCACCGCGAGCAGACCTACTACCCCGGCGACGGCCGCGCGCTGTACCGATGGTTCAAGGCCCACCAAGACGACATAGGTGGCTAGCGCGGCCAAGGACACCGCCACCCTAGTGCGCGGTCCGGGCGCACACGCGGCGCAGACGATGGCGGCAAAGGAACAGACGATGGCCACATTGGCACCAGACACTGCGCTAAGGTGCGATAGCCCGGTATCGATGTAGAGATCGCGCTCGGCGGGGCTTTGCAGGGAGGTATCGCCAAGCACCATGCCTGGGATAAGCCCCTGGCTGCTCGGGCCTACCGCCTCTAGTACGACCACGCGGAAGTTATCGGCCACCCGTGCGGCCCAGCCGGCCAGGCCCGAAGGGGGCGCGTCGATACGCAGGTGGGAGGCGTTGGCTATCACGGTTCCCACTCCGGGTTGGTCGGACTCGGAAAGCTGTACCGCGGCCGTGACCTGCGTTCCGGCTGGGGCGCTGAGCGGTTCGGGGCTAAAGACCGGAAGCTGCGCGGGATAGCCCGGGACATCGAGCCGGATGAGCCAGCCACCAGTGCTCGTTTGGGTCGGCGCGGTGACCACGCGGCCGGTGATCTCGCGGCCGAAGTCGAAGGCGGCCGCACGCGCCTGCCGCACCGCGGCAACGAAGGCGGCGGCGCTGGCGAGCACGCTGCAAAAAATGGCTTGGCCCCAGTGCCGGGCGAGCAGGCATATCGCTACGACGCTGCCGATGCACATAACGGCCCATCCTTGCCCGAAAACCAGGACCGCTATGACCGCCGCCCACGCGGTCAAGGCGCCAGGCAGCAGGCGGAGTTCTTTCATCGCGGCGTGGCCCCTTAAGCCTACAGCTGCACGTTGTCTTTGAGCTTGGCAAACTTGGCCGGGCCAATCCCGCTGACCTCGAGGAGTTCTTCGACGTCCTGAAATCCCCCGCGCTCCTCGCGGAAGGAGACGATGGCTTCCGCGGTCACCTCCCCTACCCCGCTGAGATCCGTGAGTTCGGCGGCCGTGGCGGAATTCAGGCTGACCTTATCGCCGCCGGCGGGTGCTGCGCTGGGGGCATCGGCAAGCGGGGCACCTTGGGGCAGGACGTGGAGCTGCTGGCCATCGGCAAGCCGCTGCGCTTGGTTGAGCGTCATGGTCTCCGCCTCCGGCAAGGGTGCGGCCGCGGCGAGGGCATCGGCGACGCGGGCACCGGGCTCGAGGGTCTTCAGGCCAGGCGCTGCAACCTCGCCGACGACGGATACGACGATCTCGCTGGGCTCGGCGGTAGTGCTTTCCATCGCCGCGGGTTCGGGCATGCCGGACTCATCCGAGTTGCGGGAGCTAAGGCCCAGCCAGATAATGACGCCCACCACCACGAGGATGGCTACCGCGCAGGCCTGCCAGCGGCTGATGCGCACGCGCGGGCGCGGGTAATCGACGTGGAGGAGTTCTTCCTCGCCGGTGGGTTGGGTAAATTCGCGGAGTCGTTCGCTAATTTTGGGTGCCGCCATGGCTCACAGGCTAGAAAGCGGCGCTGGGCGCTGCGAGGCTATGGAGGAAGGCGCTGTGGATAAGTCGTTGATGGGGCCAACTAGGCGGACTGTGCGGGGTGGTTATCGGCCTAAACGACAGGATGTGTTGGTGAAGTTATATGTTTAGCCGGTCTGGCGTGCTGGTATTAGGATTATTTCACT